>BNTO01000212.1 GCA_025996655.1 Alphaproteobacteria bacterium | reverse complement strand
CTTTTCGCGTAATGTTCCAATACCCTCTTTCTAAAATCTGTACTGTAAGCCAAATTAAAACCGTTAACAAAAATCACTAATAAGGTTTACATTTTTTTTGCAAATTTTTCAAGCCGCTTAGCTATAACAAAGTTCAACAAAGCGCCACAACATCAAAAAGTATGGGGTCATGCGATAGCGGATTCCCCAATATGGCTGAGGTACTCTTAAGATAAAGCTCTGCGTTTTTGCAAGCCTCTTTTCGGGGGGAAAGGCCTAAAAGCTTGTGTCCCTTCGTGTTCAAGGCACCAACGAAGACGAGAACAGTCTCCTTTTAACAATGTCTGGTAGTCAGGGGTCCCCTCCCGCGTAACAACATAAAGTTTCGAAGCACGTTCCAACGTTGTGTTGCCTGGAACCCGGACAACACAAAGGCCCTAAAAAAATCCAAGGGGCAATTTTTTTTGTTGCGTTTTGTGCTTTTTGCCCTTATCCTGAAGTGTATGAGATCTGTGCGAAATTTATGTCCTTGCTGCGGGTGCGGCAGGGGGGCGCAGGAGTTAACAGCATTTAAAAAAGGAGAATCGTATGAATGGGAAGAAAATTATAGCCGCTCTTGGGTTGCTGGGTGTTTTGGCAACGCCAAAAATACAGGCGTCGCTTGCTGCGAAAGAATTCGACATTGTTAACGGATTACTTGGGATGAACCGAGATATAATAATCCGCTTGGTTAAAATCATGACTACTCCTGCACCGATAAGAAACACAATAGGTATGAGCCGGGAGAGCTTCCCATGGAAAGAACATTTTGGTTTTATAGAAGCCCGCCAATCCAAAGAGAGGCCGCATTAACCGGCTCTGGGACTCGTGAAAATATTGAAGGGCGCCAAGTGCTATGATGACCACCCATCGATGCTTGCGTTCGCGTATAAGCGAGCGGATGCCCACACGCCCGCGGAGGAGGCCGCTTACAAACACGGCATCACTATGTATGTTTGGAAAGCAAGGGTGTGGGACTTCGACATCAAAGAATGTCCCCCGCAATGGACCTTCAGCATACTGACCCAACAAACACAGACTAAAGAACAGGTTATGATGACTTGGTTTAGCAAAGAACAATACGCAGGGTTAGAAGAAGACCCAAGGGACATGGAATGGATTAAGTCAAAGGACACGGCCGTAAACCTCGTAATTGAAGAAATGAGCCGAGCATTCGCCTTAGATTTGATTGGCAGAACGAGCGACGAAATAGACAAGGAATGCACACTTCTGGGACCGTGGACGAGGATATATCTTGGGAGATGTCTGAGGATATATGGTGTCAGCCTAGCGAAACTCATTACATTGACGTGGAACGTGCCCGGAAGACAACAGACGAGCCTGCTGAACCAGTTGAAAGAGGCCGCCAAGGGAACGCTGGATTTCGATTGGATGACCTCGGTACTTGGGCAAGGAGACGCGAAACAGCGGGATAAGGCTTCTGATAGGAAGTTAGCAGTAGCGATAACGAATAAATTGAGATTGGATGAAAAAATGGCGACCACCATTACGCAAAACGATTTGACGTCTTGGAAGACGCTCGGAGGCGATCATAGAAGTGAGGCTCTGCAGAGGATAAGCTTAGCCCAAACACAAAAACGCCTATCCACAGTGCTAGCTAACGTGGTATACATGTATCATTAGTTAAAAAGCGTCGAATAAACACCTCGCTTCCGGCGCTTATGAGGCGACAGGCCGAAAAGCAAAAAATCTAAGCCGCCTCATTAACCTCATTTTTCATCCCCC
Organism: Alphaproteobacteria bacterium; assembly: GCA_025996655.1. Classification (GTDB taxonomy): domain Bacteria; phylum Pseudomonadota; class Alphaproteobacteria; order BNTO01; family BNTO01; genus BNTO01. The sequence continues at coordinate 271 of BNTO01000212.1, read as the reverse complement.
CTCTTCCTCGCCCCGAGATGCTGGCTCTTTTGTTGGGAATTGGCTTCACGGTCCAAATTCGAGCGAAGTACGCTTACGGTTACGCGGGCAGCAGAAGTCTGTTTTTCAAAAATTAATTGACGAACTTAATCGACTTGTTACAGAGAGAGTTTTAACCAAAAGATAGATGAAACAACCTCCGTTAAAAATTTCCACCCTTCGTATTCCACAATACCGCCCCCAAGCTTCATGGTGACATGAACCCTTTCTTCTGTTTTGCTTACGATCTTCG
>BNTO01000211.1 GCA_025996655.1 Alphaproteobacteria bacterium | reverse complement strand
TGGCGGAGGACGATTCTATTCCGGAGTTTGAGCGCCAGGCGGCAGGGGCGACGGCAGCTTTGGCGGACGATATGCAGCTTTTGAGCCTGTGGAAGATGATGTTGAAAGGATTCGAGGACGTCAAAAAGGCGCCCTTCGCGCAGCAGGCGTTGGAAATGGTTGTTTTGCGCCTTTGTTTTGCGGCCGCTCTTCCTTCGATTGAGCAACTTTTAGAAAAAATGTCGCCTGAGGAGGCGCAGGGGGGCGAAAAGGAAGACGAAAAAAAAAACGCAACTTTTGAAAAACAGCCGGGAAACATTCTAAAACCTCCTATTATAGAAACACCTAAAGTTGTTCCGGAACCTCCCTTTGAGGCGAGGATGGAAGCGGGATTTTCTTCGGAGCCGCCTTTTGACATGCCCGTGTCTCCGCAAAATTTGCCTCAATGGATCACGATTTCGTCCCCTGCCGGATTATGCGCCGCCCTTGAACACGACCGCGAAGCTTTGTTGTTGACTTATATCAAACGCGACTTGGCGTTTGTTTCTTTTGAAAGGGGTTCGCTTACGGTTCAAATCAAAAATAAAGAAGGCGAAAAAGTCCTGCCCGATTTAAAGCGCTATTTGAAGACGAAAACAGGGCAAGCGTGGACAATGGAAAAAGCAGACGGCCCTTCGAAAACCAGTCTCCAAGAACAAGAAAACGCCGCACGGACTCAAAAACGCGAAGAGATTCTAAAAGACCCTTTTGTGCAAAAAATCCAAGACCTTTTCCCGGGAGCCGTGGTCCAATTCGAAAAACCTTGATTCTTGTTTTTTCGTCTTGACCTGTAGGACCTTGCGTATCAAAGAGAATGTTTGATGAAGGTCCTACAGGATCCCGGGGTATTTTTTTGTGAGGAACTTTTCTGAGGCGTTTCCAAAGATTGTTTTTCTACCCGTCCTCGCTGTTTTTCGCCGCTCTTTTCACCTTCTACTATTAATCACCACCTTCTACTATTAATTCAGGGGTTAATGTTAATGTAGAGTTTAATATTAATCCAGAGTCTCCTACTATTATGGTTCCCTTGTTCCTCAGAGTCCCTTCACCATTGATCACTCCGCTGTCATATATAGTAAAAGTTTTGTCTTCAGCAACCTCATAGATTTCGCCCCCTCCCAATGTTATGTGTGGGCCTTGCGATAAGCTTATATCCGATCGAGGAAAAGAATATCCGTGCCTAACAGTTGTCATACCTTTGAATTCGGCATGGTCAGCTGTGTACAGTCTATTATCCCCGCTGGCGTCAGATCCGTTTCCGAATGTAATGTTCACTGGAGTCAGTTCACCGTTTTCTACCAGGGTTAAATAACTTACCATCCTCTGACTTCTTACGTCTAAAGAAACCTGTTCTTCTCTTTCTTCGTCTAATTGGTTCGTTTCCACTAACCTTCTCGCCATGTTGACCACCGTTTCCGGTTCACCCGGAACACCACCCAGTGCGCCGGTGCCTGATTGCAAAATCAGATGGTCTTCCTTGCTTTGCCCCGCAAAGGGCACGGCTTCCACATCGACATGAAGGAAGGGGTTTATCACCCTATAAACAGTATTTATATTCGCCAGTACGTCGGGAAATTCGGGATGCTTTTTCTTGTATATCTGCTTTGCACTCATCTATTCCATTACCGGTTAAAACGTCGACAACAGCACGAATTTGAGCGTTAAGTGTAGCGGTGGCTGTTACGAACTGCAATTTTGGTTTGTTTCATGTTTCGCAACGTCCCAAAAGGTCTCCCTTTTCCAACGAAGCCAAGGACATGGCCCCGTTCAGAGTATTCTCATCAGCCTTTAAAACGACAGTGGCTCCGTCTTTCAAGAGTTTTTCTCTTGAATATCAAGAGGGACCTCAAAAGTGTGCGTGGTGGTTGCGCCAAACGAAGTGGAACAAGACGTGCCTAAAAGCAAAGCTAAAAACTTTTGGGGCTGACACCTGAGATTCTCAACATAACTCTCTTAGAAGCTTTTTTAAATCCTTTAAAAGCATCTTTGGATTGCCGACGTTGAACCGCCACTCACACTCTTTTAGAAACAAGTAAAAATGC
>BNTO01000210.1 GCA_025996655.1 Alphaproteobacteria bacterium | reverse complement strand
TATTGAGGCCAGAAGCTTTATCAGACATAGATTCTCTGTGCTTTCCTTTCATAAGCGTTGGAGGACTCAGACGATACTTTTTTGCAAGCTTGGCTATGCTCTCTTGACTTTGAGGAATTTCGAGACGAATTGCCTCCGTCGTTCGGGCGTTCCTGTGGTAAATCTGTCTCCTAAAGCCTCCTTCCACACTTCATAATCTTGCTCAAGAATTATACAACAAGAATTTGGGACTAGACATACAGGTTTTTTCATGATTTTGTTGTAGGTGAGCATGATAGACTCTATTTTGTCTGAGGATCTAAGCCTTTTTATCAAATCTTTGCCCTTTTTGCACCTTTTACAGGAGGTCTATTATTAATGTTTTCTTAATATATATTTTTTACGCTGACAACAGGTCTCCTTATTTTGTGTCTTTGTATGTCCTTAAAAAAATATTTATCCCTCTCTTTCTTTGTTTTAGCAAACTTCCCGTTACATAGTTCTCTAGATGTATATAGGATTCAAATCCTTAAAAAAGATGGGGAACTGCATTCCATAGGTTCGTTCCATTCTCTGGATTCCTATAATTCTGGTTGTCTCAATCGGTCCGACAACAACAGTTCTCGGAAAGATAGTCGGACTCCCGAATTCGAAGGAGAGCAACGTAACACGACTCCTTTCCGTCCGAGGCAAGAAAGCCTAAGCTCTGCAAGACTCCCCTATGAAAATCTGAGGGAAAGTCTGTCCTCTCTAGCCGCCGAACTTTGCCGTGAATCCGACGATTATGAATTCATCAAAGAATATATTATGGAAAATGGGGAATTATTGAAAATGTCTGATAACGAAACGAAAGCTGTTCTTTCGTTTAAAGGTAAAGGAATTATTGACGTTTCTGGGACTTTAATGATCGGTACTCAACGGGGCTCTGTTTCCAATAAACACTGTACCTTAGGGTATTGCCACTTTCCAATTTTAGGGAGTAATGACTTTTCTCTCAGAAAAATCGATGATCCGGGTACGGTTTTGTTCTTAACCTTAAAAAAAGGTATCATTATCTATGATCCTGCCCAGTACAGAATCAAAAGACTCGAGCCTTAAGCCCCGCAGGCCGTCAAAGCGAACCACCGTTTCATCTGTTCAGTAATGGGCTTCAAGACCTCTTCATTAAGAAGCATTGTTGTGTCCTCCTGCTCAAGATCGTCCCCGTTTGTTATTTTGCGCAGGAAGCGGCGAACGATTTTTCCAGAGCGCGTTTTCGGCAAATCATCTACCAATAAAACGCCATCAGGCGTAGCAATGGCCCCGATTTCCTTGCGCATTTGATTCTTTATCTCCTGAATTTGTTCCTTTTGACCCTCCGCTTCAGCATTTTTTGGAACGGCAAAAACAAAAATGCCTTGACCTTTAACATCATGCGGGAAACCGACAACACAAGCTTCAGCGACGTTGGGATGCAAAAGCACAGCTTTTTCCATTTCGGCAGAATCTAGTCTGTGACCCGACACGTTCAGGACGTCATCCGTTCGTCCCAATATCCAATAATCACCATCTTCGTCTCGCATGGCCATGTCCCCTGTTGTAAAAAGGCCTTCGTACTGCGCAAAATATGCTTTATTAAAATAATCAGGGTCGTTCCAAATTCCAATACAGCGTCCAATCCAAGAATTTTTTAGGCACAGTTCCCCTTTTTCGCCGGGTTTTTTAATCGGGCCACTCGCCCCCATGAGAACAGGTTCAACACCAAAAAGGGGTTTGCCCACGCAACCGGGTTTTTTCATGGCACTTGCAGGGTCGGGACACATCAAAGCACCGCCTGTCTCGGTCTGCCACCATGTGTTCTTTATTGGACAGCGGCCATGCCCGATTTTCTCAAAAAACCATCGCCACGTCACAGGATCAAGCGCCTCGCCCACTGTCCCTAAAACCCTCAAAGATTCTAACGAAGCCTTTTCGACATAGGTTGAATCGGCCTTCATCAAAGTTCGCAGGGCCGTAGGCGAAGTATAAAACGAGGTCACGTTATGTTCATCAATTATGCGCCATAAGCGCCCCGGATCAGGATAAGTTGGCGTCCCTTGGTACAAGATCGTCGTT
>BNTO01000209.1 GCA_025996655.1 Alphaproteobacteria bacterium | reverse complement strand
TGGGGACATAGAAAACGTTGGTTGCGAGGGAATCGGGATCGTTTTGATTCTTTGGACCTAGGACTCGATTTTTTCTTTAAGTACGAATGCTGATGCTCATGCGATTTTTTAAAGGGAAGTAGTATAAAATGCTCTATTCCCTCCGTGCATACGGCTTTTGATGACGCAGAAACCACAGGAATCTAAGCGCTTTAATACGCGACGAATGTGTCGACCCCTAAGGGCCAAGACAAAGACCCGCCTCAACGTGCGTGAGTTTGTACTCCTTAACCGGACGCAGTACATAAATTCTTTTCCTCTTCGTTGAACATAAATGACACGGCTTTTTTGCCTCCATAAACATCTCATCGTAATCAAATTTATGAGATTCACTTCAGACGCAAAACCGGACATTTCTAAATTGTACAACTGGACATTATTAAAGAGGCTGACACCCCTTTAAATTCAAACAGTGCCGCAAGAAGGAATCGGACCTTCGATCCCATCCTTACCAAGGATGTGCTCTACCACTGAGCCATTGCGGCAAAAAAAAGGAGGAATTCTCCCATTACGAAGTGTCTCACACTCTTTTTAGGGATGCAACAAGTCGCTGCCTGAAGGATCTTGAAAAAAACTAAAAAGCTTCTTTCGCAAAAACTCACGCGCAAAGACACGTTGACGACGTTCCCTTTTTCTTTCATTTCCTTGCATCGAAACTCTTTCTATTTCATACGTATAGCTAATCTTGTATTTCTTGTTTAATTATCGCGTCCGTAAGGCTTGGCCTGGCATATTCAAAAAATGAAGCGAAATAAACGATGTTTTTTTCACCGGCTGCGAGTCCCGGTCGTGCGGATTCAATGACGTCGTGTTTAGTCCCCTGCCCTTTAGTGTCTCGCAACTGAGGACTTTCTTTAATCAAAAGAGATGCACGAATTGCTGTGTTCATGTCGACCTGCATTTCTTGTTGAAGAGGAGAAACAGAACCCGTTTTTTTGTGAGTCAAGGCTTCGCGCTCATCTTTAATTGCGTTAACCATGGCAACGCTGAGATGGAAGTTCTAAACGTGTCTGCTTCTGTTTTACCCAACATGACCTTCTCGGCCCCCCAATCGCCCTCAAGAATAAGCTGAGCTAAAGCTCTTTCAGCCTTCAACCTTATAGCTTCAGCATCTTTCTCCAAAGACACCTGCTTTAAACCCGCCGAAGCAGCTTCAAGCATCTCTTTTGATTAAAGAAAGTCCTCAGTTGCGAGACACTAAAGGGCAGGGGACTAAACACGACGTCATTGAATCCGCACGACCGGGACTCGCAGCCGGTGAAAAAAACATCGTTTATTTCGCTTCATTTTTTGAATATGCCAGGCCAAGCCTTACGGACGCGATAATTAAACAAGAAATACAAGATTAGCTATACGTATGAAATAGAAAGAGTTTCGATGCAAGGAAATGAAAGAAAAAGGGAACGTCGTCAACGTGTCTTTGCGCGTGAGTTTTTGCGAAAGAAGCTTTTTAGTTTTTTTCAAGATCCTTCAGGCAGCGACTTGTTGCATCCCTAAAAAGAGTGTGAGACACTTCGTAATGGGAGAATTCCTCCTTTTTTTTGCCGCAATGGCTCAGTGGTAGAGCACATCCTTGGTAAGGATGGGATCGAAGGTCCGATTCCTTCTTGCGGCACTGTTTGAATTTAAAGGGGTGTCAGCCTCTTTAATAATGTCCAGTTGTACAATTTAGAAATGTCCGGTTTTGCGTCTGAAGTGAATCTCATAAATTTGATTACGATGAGATGTTTATGGAGGCAAAAAAGCCGTGTCATTTATGTTCAACGAAGAGGAAAAGAATTTATGTACTGCGTCCGGTTAAGGAGTACAAACTCACGCACGTTGAGGCGGGTCTTTGTCTTGGCCCTTAGGGGTCGACACATTCGTCGCGTATTAAAGCGCTTAGATTCCTGTGGTTTCTGCGTCATCAAAAGCCGTATGCACGGAGGGAATAGAGCATTTTATACTACTTCCCTTTAAAAAATCGCATGAGCATCAGCATTCGTACTTAAAGAAAAAATCGAGTCCTAGGTCCAAAGAATCAAAACGATCCCGATTCCCTCGCAACCAACGTTTTCTATGTCCCCA
>BNTO01000208.1 GCA_025996655.1 Alphaproteobacteria bacterium | reverse complement strand
GAATACGCTATCTTTTAGTCCTATGCAGAACTTCCATTTAGGGACACATGCTCGTCTCCATTCCCCTCATCCGTTCTGTCTAGATGTCGTACAGCTGTATGAGAATAAGGGGGTATTGTCTTCGAGTCAGAAGGTGAGCCTCAAGGTTTCTGAGAGTACCGACGATTTAGGACTAGTAATAGCTACGGACGAAATAGAGCTTTTGTTCAAAAAAAAACTAGAACTTCACGAGCCGATTTTAGATATGGCCCCCACGGGTAAAGTCTACAAAGCCAGCTTTAGGACAAAAACGAAGGTGACCCACTGTGATTATTACCTGAATACGATTACAGACCACTATATCGTCACAGAAGATCTGTTGGGCAAAGAAGTTTCGAGAACGTATTCCCACAGAACGGAAACGGGGTACCTTTTTCAAGAAAGAAAGACCCTTGTTAAAGAGAACGAGGAAACGATGACTCCTGGAATTTTTGCTTGGCTTGCAGCGCAGGACTCCGTTTTTCAGGAGCCTCACATTCCATCAGCGCCTGGAACTTCTGTTCCGGAAATAAAGGACCTGCTAGAGAAAATTGAGAAGAGGGGTTGAATATGGGGAGATATGAAAAGGAGGCATATCCGGGGGGCTGGTTGTTGCGGGACGGGTTAAAAGGTCAAGTAAGCCGAGAAGATGCCACAGTAAGAAAGCGAGAGGGAGGGGAAGTTTAGAGTGTTTGGGAGATCTAGGGCCCTTAATTTCGGGTGTAAAGGGGCGCTAGTAGGGTGTTCTCTCTATTGTTTGGCGGTGACCTTCAAGTGCGAACGATATTCAGGTCTGACGTTGAATTCAACCACGGGCTTGCCTTCTGCGTCGTCTTCGATTTTAGGCGCTTCGAAGACGTCGTCCTCTTCCCTAAATTGTCCTTTGAATTCGTCTTTCAAAGCAGTTAGAAATCTCTCGAAAGCCTCGTGCCTTTTGTTCTTCATGAAAAATCGTTGCTCTAAATCCGAGCCTTTTATTTCGAACCTATAACTGCAGTCGATCACGTATGTAACTACTTGGCTTTTTACTGTCGTCGCGAAAATATCAGAGGGCTTGAGTTCCAGGTCGCAGTACTCGAGTGGGACAATTCCCATGGCGCCCGGTCCCTGTAGAAAACAAGTAATTTCGCGGTATTTTTTTAGCATCTGGGTTCGTTCTTCTTACGCAGCGGACTTATACCACGGTTGTTCCGTCATTCGTCTACCGTACAAAACGCATGCGAATATATCTTCGGACCACCCTCGTTCTCGTAATTTCTCAAGAAAAGCCGCCTCAGTCGTTTTCGCAAGTTCAGCCCAGTCCTTCGCAGTTGTCGTTCGAACTATCTTTTTCCGACTTCGAAGAAATCCCCGGTGTAGCAAAAACTAATGTTGCTGTTGAAAGCGCTAATTTAGTTAAAATTTTAGACTTTACGTCCTCTTATCAAAAAAAACCTACCTACAAGCATGTTATAGGGAAGAACTTTTATAAAAAGCAAGCTTTTTTTAAGCGTGTTTTTTCGTGACAACTGTCAAGGAAAAGCTGCTTTTCCCCCGCGCAAAAACTTAGACCTTCAACACCTTAAAACTCAAGGGGTTGATGTTTAAGAGCGGAATACTTGCTTGCCGCAACGTAGCATTTTTTTTGGAGGATTGTCAAAAAACTAAGACTTTCGTAACGTTGAGAGCTCGGCTTCGGATAGACCCGTGCACGTCGCTATCACGTCTAGGGGTAAATTTTTTGAAAGCATAGATAGTGCTACGCTTTTAATTCCTTCTTTCAGCCCCTCTTCTCGTCCAGCCTCAATGCGATCGACGATTTCGCTCGCCTTCATTTCGTATCCATCATACTCCAGCAACTCATCTGCCGAGAACGCGCAGCCCTTAGAGAGAGCATTGTGGACGTTTTATGCGAAGATTCCCACGGAAAACGGTGGATTATAGAAATGCAAAGCGCCCAGGATCCTTACTTTATTAAGAGGGCCAGTGCGTATGCGAGCCGCGCTTACTTAAATCAACTCGTTAAAGATAATGACCGCCGGTATAAAGACCTCAACTCTGTGGTGTTTTTCGCGGTTTTGGATAACGTTTTGTTTCAAAACAAGAAAG
>BNTO01000207.1 GCA_025996655.1 Alphaproteobacteria bacterium | reverse complement strand
GATTCTCCGATATTCGCCTGTTTTGTTGTATTCTTGGCAGACGAAGAAGCGGTCTCAGATTCTCCGATATTCGCCTGTTTTACTGTATTCTCGGCAGACGAAGAAGCGGTCTCAGATTCTCCGATATTCGCCTGTTTTACTGTATTCTCGGCAGACGAAGAAGATGAAGATGAAGATGATGAAGACGAAGACGAAGAAGATGATGAAGACGAAGAAGATGATGAAGATGACGAAGATGAAGATGATGAAGGCTCAGACGGCTTACCAAGACTTATTTTAGCGTCCGCACCCGAACCCTTGGAGCTTGTGGGGAATGGTGGCGGAGGTGGTAACTGACTTGGCCCTAAAGCCGGAAGGGCAGGTGGTGGGGGTACGTTCGAAAGCCAAGGGTTGTCAGAGGAGCTGGGGTCTACGCTACAAGTCAAGTCGTCAGAAGAGGAGGCGTTTACGCTATTAGAAAAGGAGGAAAGAGAAGGCAAGTAGCTGTTAGAGCCAATGCTTGCTGTGCTCGAAGAGGTGGCCGTGCTGGAGTTTTGACCGTCTACCCCGCGAGAGGTGCTCTGGCCTGCCCCGGAACCCGTCGGCAAGAGATCTTCGGCAAAGGGAGAACCCCAGAGGAATGGAAACAGAGAAAATTGTCGAGCGGCAGAAACACCTCTCAACGGAACCGCAGCAAAAGATGGCAGCGGTGGAGCTGTAGATGCGTCGCCAAGAATACAACAAAACAGGCGGATATTGGAGCTTCTGAGACCGCTTCTGCGTCTGCCAAGAATACAACAAAACAGGCGGATATTGGAGCTTCTGAGACCGCTTCTGCGTCTGCCAAGAATACAACAAAACAGGCGGATATTGGAGCTTCTAACACCGCCTACTCAGATTCAGACGACGATAGCGAGGCCGAGGAGAGTGACTCGTCTACATCTTCTTCGTCTGCCAAGAATACAACAAAACAGGCGGATATTGGAGCTTCTAAGACCGCCTCCTCATATTCAAACGACGATGGCGAGGGCGATAAAGGCGGACGGAAAGCGTCTTCGCCTCAGCAGTGGAAGACCCGACAAGCGGGAAAAGGCGCATCCATGATCGGAAGTTCAGAAGGTAACGCGAGGCGCCAAGCTCCTAAGGACGCCTCGATCACTTCTGCACTTGGAGCTGATAATAAGTCTACGTTCGGGACGCTCCAAGCTCCTAAGTATGCCTCGATCACTTCTGCACTTGGAGATGATAATAAGTCTACGTCTAGAACGCCGACCCCAACAGCCCCGCGAGTGGGTCCTTCCCGCAAGCCGCCAGCGCACCCTACGGGCCGCGCCGCGATTGCCGATATCGCTATGTACGAATCAACCACTCCCGGACCGAAGGAACAAAACAAGATTGTTAACTGCACAGCCCAAATAGTGGATGGGAAGTATCAAGGTTTCGGGGCCATGACACACAGTAACGGAGGCCGCTACGAAGGAAATTTTAACAAAGGCCTCCGCCACGGAAAAGGAGCGTATTACTACAAAGATGGATCGGTGTTCTCAGGCCTTTACGACAAAGACAAAAGATCAGGGCTAGGAAGCCTAATTTTAGCCAACGGAACTAAATTCTCTGGGAACTGGACTGATCACGAAGGGGGCGGCGTTATCGATAAGCCAAAACAAGTTCGGTTTTATGGACACTGGAAAGACAATCGCGAACACGGTTATGGTACCCAAATCTCTTCTGATGGCACGGTGACCCAAGGGAATTGGGTTGAAGGGACGTATCAGGGTTTTGGGATGCTAGTGACGCCGGACGGAACGGAGTACGCAGGAGATTTGGTGGAAGGCCGGAAAGAAGGAATGGGCACTTCGAAGAATGCCGACGGTAGCCGGTACATAGGAGAATATAAAAATAACCTTTTTCATGGAAAAGGAAAAATGACTTGGCCAGACGGCTCGTCGTATGATGGTGACTGGGTGAGGAATAACTGGCACGGTAGAGGCTTGTTCGTAAGCCGTGACGGGGAGAAAACATACGACGGAGACTTTATAATGAATCAGAAAAGTGGGAAGGGAACCCTGACCTTTAACACCGGAAAAAACAAGGGCGATGTCTATCAAGGAGGTTTTAAAGACGACAGCCGACACGGGGAAGCCGT
>BNTO01000206.1 GCA_025996655.1 Alphaproteobacteria bacterium | reverse complement strand
TATTTATCCGCAAGGAATTGTGTATGATTCATCCTATAATGCTTAAATTCTGATACATCTAAGGCATGATAAGCTTTAAAATTGTCCGTATAAACGATGGAATCGGGCATGACTTTTTCTTTTATAAGGGGGATCAACGTTGACTTTTTTGCATCATCTATCCCTTCCGTGTCAACATTTCCGCCTCTTTCACTATTCCAAAAACAAGAACCTTCCCGGCAGCTCTGCGACCTCGTTTTCCTTCCCTAACTCCACCGAAATAAGACTCATCACGTTCGATTTTCCCACAAAATTGCTCGATATGATTTTACTGTTTGAATGCAATCGTTCCCCGTCATTTATGGAAGAATCTTATTGCAGAATTTCTGTGAATACCAACCCATTCTCCAGCTGTTCTAGCTGTCGTTTCCGCAACAAAAAACTCCATTAATTTTAGCTGTTCTTTTTTGCTCAATTGGCAAGGTTTTATGTCCATACGCGCACCTTAACATACAAAGGTTGGTGTCAGCCCCCTATTTTAATTGTATGAAGAGTTTTGTCCCAATCTTGCCAAAGAATCTCTTGCCTGCAACCCAACAGAAACGCTAGAATCAGCCTTTGGAAAGAGCTTGTTTCTTATGCGTTCTCATCTCAAAAAAGTTCCCCTTCAGGTTTGGATTGTTGGTTCTGCGTCGCTGCTCATTACGGCCTCTGCAGCCATGTTTTTTAGCGTTTTTGCTTTATTTCTCAAAAGCCTCCACGTAAAATCCGCCAACATCAGTCTTATTGACGGCATCATTGAAGGACTCGGGTACCTTTTCAAAATTTTTTCAGGCGTCCTCAGCGATTTTCTCCAAAAAAGAAAACTGATTTTCGCTATAGGCGCTTTTTTTACGGCGTTTTCGAAACTTCTCCCTATTCTTTTTTTCACAGCCCAAAGCGCTATTTTAGGACGCATTTTGGATCGCCTCGGCAACGGCCTGCAAGCAACACCGCGCGACGCCCTCATTAGCGATTACGCCCCCCCAAACCTGCGAGGAACGTGCTTCGGAGTGCGCCAAAGCTTAGGAACGCTGGGCTCCGTTTTAGGAACCCTTTTCGTGTTCACTATCTTGAAATTTGTTAAAGATGATTTTTACACCATTTTTGCTGTAGCCAGTGTGCCTGCGGTTGTGGCGTTTTTGTTGATTCATTTTTTTGTGCGCGATGCGCGGCGTTCGCAAGAAGAAGGCCAACCCCAAGTCAAAATCAAAACAGAGAAAGTTCCTTTCCACCTTTCGGATGTGCGGCGGCTCAACCGTTCGTATTGGAAAACCATGCTTATTGTTGGGCTTTTTATGCTCTGCCGCTTTAGCGAATCGCTCATGATGCTTTATGGGAAAGAAACCTTTTCGCTTTCCAATTCGGCGGCGACGCAAATTATGATTGTTTATAATCTTGCCGCCGTTTTTTCCGCCTACACCACAGGCCGCCTCGAATCCTTTTTCGCCTCTTCCACTTTATTAATGTCGGGCGTTTTCATCACCATGGGCGCAAATTTTGTGATGGCCTTGGCGGGGTCCTTCTCGCTTTTTATGGTAGGTGCGGCGTTGTGGGGTATTCAAATTGGACTCATGCAAAATGTTTTTTGCGCAGAAATTTCAAAATTTGTTCAACCCGAATTGCGAGGAACGGGCTTTGGCATTTTTTATTTTATGACGGCCATGAGCGTTTTGATTGCTAATAACATAGGGGGCCAGCTTGCAGAAAAAAGTGGCGTTCTCGCCTTTTACTACAGCGCCTTTCTCAGCTTTTTAACGTGCCTTTTTCTTCTTTTTTCTAGACGAGGAAAAAGGGTTTGACGTCGGAGGCATCCCAGTTTCCTGGTTTTTGTGAAAAAAAATGAATTTTATTCACTCGTAGATTTTTGCATACTCTGGAGAGTAGGAGCGGGATCGTTTCCATTTTTGGGAAAAATTCATGTCGGACATCCCTTTAAAAAAATCAAAAATAGCTCTTTCCCTGGCTACGGCGTGGATGTTTTATGTAGTTACGCGGGATGGTTGAACACCCTCGCCTTTAGGCGAGACCTTCAGTATGATTTTCGTTATGGAATATAAGAAAGGTTCCCATAGCACGTACGAATTGCTATACCACGTTGTATTTTG
>BNTO01000205.1 GCA_025996655.1 Alphaproteobacteria bacterium | reverse complement strand
GGATGCCGGGCTCCAAAAAACATGATCTCTCCTACCAACAACGTCAGTTTTTTCAGCACAAAATTTGTGATCCCGCCTAAAGGCGGAGGTTTTTACCCGGCCTAATGGAAATAAAACGTTCACCCTCGCCTCGAATAAATAAGTATCCGTTAAATATAATTGCATTGCCATGCGCTAAACTCTTCTCACTATTTCCTCTAAGTCAATCTTACGATAAATGCGCGTCGAACGTTACGCTCTTTTTATCCTAAAACATGATGTTTTTATTTGAATTATCCGGAAAGTGTCCGGAAGGATACTGCTCAAACATTTATGAAATAAACCGATAGCGATCTTTCACGCTTTGCTCACTTTCTTCTTCCGAAACATCGAGGGCATTTTCAACGCCTTCTCCGAGGGAAACACCTTTTTTATCAAGAAAGAGTATCGCCTCATACGGCAATTCGCGAATAAACCGCGAAGGAATCGCCATTTGCCAGCCGGCGTTATTCGTTTTTCTATGAGAGCAATAACTTATCCATACATTTTTTTTTGCGCGTGTTAAGCCCACATAAGCCAGGCGGCGCTCTTCTTCCAGTCCCGAAATGCCTGTATCAACAAGAGTCCTCTGATTGGGGAAAAGCCCTTCTTCCCAGCCCACCAAAAAGACGTTGTCAAACTCAAGGCCCTTGGCGCCATGAATGGTCATAATGCTGATGATATCGTTTCTGTCTTGATCGACGCGATCCATGACAAGACTGACGTGATCAATAAATTCGTTGAGTGTGTCAAATTCGGCAATGGCATTAATGAGTTCTTTCAAATTTTCGAGGCGTGTCAAAGCCTCGGTGGTTTGTTCTCTTTTCCACATGGCAATGTAGCCCGAATTTTCCAACAAAGTCTTGACAACCAACGCAGGAGGCGTATTTCCTAGCAAAGTGCGACATTCAAAAATCGTCTCAAAAAAAGCATTAAGAGCTTGCGATGCCTTTCCTCGTATGGTATGGGCATACTTCTGGGCAGCTTCGGCTAAAGGAAGGCCTTCTTCTTGGGCGATAATATGGGCCTTGTGCAACGTCGCTTCGCCGATACTGCGTTTGGGAACGTTAATAATGCGTTCAAAAGCTAAACTGTCGGTGTAATTAATCAAGAAGCGAATATATGCCAAAGCATCACGAATTTCTTGACGTTCATAAAAGCGAAGGCCTCCCAAAACTTGGTAGGAAAGGCCTTGTTTAAAAAGTCGCTCTTCAAATTCGCGGCTCTGAAAGCTCGCACGAATAAGAATGGCGATTTTGCCCAAACTTTCGCCGTCGGGTTTCAGTTTTTCGATTTCGTTCGTTACAAAGCGCGCTTCGTCTTCGCTATTCCAGGCGTGTTTAATAAAAAGTTGAGGCCCGTCGGCATCCTTTGTCCAAAGGTTTTTCCCCAAGCGCTTCACATTATTTTGAATAAGCTTGCTCGCCGCCTTTAAAATATTTCCGCAAGAGCGATAATTTTGTCCCAGGCGGATAACTTTGGCGTTCTCAAATTCCTTTTCAAAACGCAAAATATTTCCGACTTCGGCGCCTCGCCAGCTGTAGATGGCTTGGTCGTCATCGCCGACGCAACAAATATTTTTATGTGCCGCTGATAAATGTTTCAGCCAAAGATATTGGGCCGTATTTGTGTCTTGATATTCATCGACAAGAATATATCTTAATTGCTCTTGATAAGATTTAAGAATGTCCGGCTGATCCTCAAAAAGTTTAAGACAATACAGCAAAAGGTCCCCAAAATCTAAGGCGTTCAGCGTTTTGGTGCGGCCTTGGTACGCTTTATAAACCTTACGCGCAATGGTTTCCAGAGGCCCCATAGCCAATCCCAATTGCCAGGGGAAAAGGCCACGATCTTTCCAGCGCCGAATATGATTCAAAATAATTTTGGCCGGATATTGTTTCTCGTCCATATTATTGCACAAGGATTCGCGCAACCTCACGAAATCTTGGCCGTCACCTTCACAAACAAAGCGGCTTTTGAGATGAAGCAGCGCGTTAATGAACTGATTGGGGGCGCTTTGGGGGACATGTGGATTGGAACGTTTCATGCAATGGCCATGAAAATTCTCCGCCAACACGGCACATTGGTGGGCATCGAGCCGAATTTTTCCATTCTC
>BNTO01000204.1 GCA_025996655.1 Alphaproteobacteria bacterium | reverse complement strand
TAAAAACGCAGACAACGCCAACAAACGCAGGTCCCTCTTTGATGGCCCCCCTCAAGGCCCCTGCTTTAACGCCGGACCTTTCTCCAAAAGGTTCGTCCCAAAGCCCCGCTCCAACAAAGTCAACGACAAACTCCACCCCGACAAAGTCCATGACTGTTCTTTCTCAAGAAGATCCCATGCCTAGTCCGGCTTCAAGGGAGCCTGCGTCAAGCCCCGAGCCCAAAGAGCCCAAACCAAGCCCTCTTCCCAAAGTTCTTGCCCCCAACCGAACTCCAAGACCAAGTTTCCCGGCATCATTTGCCTCCCCCCTTCCAAAAGTCCCTGCAGCCCAACCAAAAGTCTCTTCAACGCTCCCCCCACTTCTAGCCGCGCCTCGCGGGCTGTCTCAGGCGCAATGGGTAGAAATCTCTAAAGAAACAGCCGATCAACAAATAGCCGCCTTTAAAAACAGTGTGAAAAATATCGAAGAGTATAATGCGTCTCCGATTGCAACGCTTAATCCCCGTTCTTTAGCATTTTTTTCGGGAACCAAACTTCCTGCGGATCTAGATCCTCTCCTCAAGAGTGGTGTGACGCCGCTTGTCGCGCGCCTTATGACCGTTGCCGAAGCCAGTGTTGCCGTGATGCGCAACGATTTTACCTATAGCAAGACGCTTGCACAGCTGTTGTACGATCTTTGGATCAATGAAAAATATGGACCGGAAACGTTTGATCTTTCCGCAGAAAACCAACCCTTTTTTCAAGAGAAAAAATATGATGCCGTTATGCTTTTAGCTATTCAATATTCCTACAAAGTGCAGAAAAAAAGTGTAGAACGAAACACACAAACGGTAGAAGCTTTGGTCCCCGCCAATGTTTTAGACAATCCAACCGCTTATGGGCTCGAGGCCCGACGCGAAACGGCTTCAAACTTTGATTCGTATAAAAAACTTTATGAGATTGCTAAGATTTTTCATTCCCCACTTTTTGTTGGCGAAATTCAAAATGCTATCAACCAAAGGGAAGAAATGACACATCTTCAGGCTTTCTTAACCCAAAAAAAAGCGGCTGCAAGCACAACGGAAGGGGACGCTTATGCCGAAACGCTCCTAGCAAAACCGGATTTTTTTGAAGGACAAAACAAAGAGGCTGTCTCAAAAAGGCGGAAATATTTGTACGGGAAGGATACCGGCCTCACAGATAATCAAGAAAAATTGGCAAGCTGGGCGCCTTCACAAGAGGTACAAAAAGAAATAAAAGAAAAGAATTTAGAACAGGCCTTTCAAAAAGTTGCTGTTGAAAGGGAAGAAAATTTGCAAGAGAAAATCCAAAAATTACTTCGAGACTATGGGGTACAAACCTCTTGGCAGGAGCAGTGGCCGTTCCAATTGCATGTGCGAGAAAAAATGACAAAAACTTTAGACAGACTTCATGCGGCGTTTCAGGCGCCTCTCCTGATGCACTATAGCGAACGCGGCATTTCCGATGGCAAAACAGGTCTGACATGCGGGCTGAATGCTTCGTTTTGGGAGTTTGCCCAGAAAGGCCATCTACAATCACTTCGGCACGACATCTTTACAGGACTCAAAGTCTATTACAATGTGTGGAACATTGGAGAACTGGACAAAGATCTTGAAAGAAGTGGCGTGCGCTGGATTGTTCCGTTCACAGGCGAAGCCACTACCGACGTTCGCAAGAATTTTTCCAATTTCGATTGTTTGTCTTATGCCGCGGGTATGATGCGAAATAACAGTCTCGTCGTTTCTAAGGAAAGCCCTCTCGCGGGGTACAAGTTAACCTTTAACTTTGCCCTTATCTCTCCTTATTTTTCGTTTCTTGCCATTGAAAATTTAACAAATCCGTCCCCATTAACAGGAGCCCGCATTTTCATGAACGGCCAAGGGCATTTTCAATCGGTCCATTTTGGTCAGACGTCTACCACACAAGGATTTCCTCCTTACGGAGCGCTTTCTGAGTTTGGAGCAGAATTCCAGGAATTTAGCAAAACGCCGCTGGACTAAAGCTTGCACGAACCACATAACAATAGACCTCCTGTAAAAGCCCTTGATTCGTCATCTCTATAAAAAGGGTACAGTCTCCCCCTTTTCCTTTTTTTCCCTCAGCAGAATCCGTTTTTCCTATGGACGATTCCAGCAATGATCTTGAA
>BNTO01000203.1 GCA_025996655.1 Alphaproteobacteria bacterium | reverse complement strand
GGATCACCCCATGATGGGTTCGAAGGAAGAGCTCCGAAGTGTTGCCTTTTCGTTTTCATGGAGGATGCTACAAGCAAGATTATGGGGGCTCGTTTTGAGAAGTCCGAAACAACACTGGGAACTATGCGGTGCGTCTTAGAACACGTGCAAAAATACGGGATTCCGTTAAGTTATACCAGCGATCGACACAGCATTTTTAACCCGAGCAGAACGGAAAGTGCCGTTCAACCAGAAAGGAAACTCAGCAAAAACCTTGAGCTTTCCCATTGAGTTCTCTTCTGTTAGGACGCTCTCGCACCGTCTCAAATAATCTGAACTTATACAACCCTTGTGGACTTATTGAAACGGCGTCCTTTTTACGTTAGACTCCACCGAGGTGTTTGTCTTTTTGGCTTCTGTTCGTAGGTAACGCAACGTTCAGTTTTCAAGGTTTTAAGGTTTTTGGTTATGGTAGAAAAAAAAGAGAGTTTTTCGGATCTTTTAGAGCAGTCTTTTGAAGGTCAAGGATCTTTTGAGGGAAAGGTCGTCAAAGGAATCATCGTTAGCCTACAAAGCGACGTCGTCGTTGTCGATGTCGGCTTAAAGTCCGAAGGGCGCATCCCTTTATCTGAGTTTCAAGCGTTTGGCCTGCCCGACATTCGCCCGGGCGATGAGGTGAGCGTTTTCGTCGAAAGACTGGAAGATCGTAATGGGGATATCTCTCTCAGCCTTGAAAAAGCACGCAAAGAAGAGATTTGGTCGAATCTTGAAAAGGCCTTTGCCGACGGAACGTCTGTGGAAGGGGCCATCCTAGGCCGCGTTAAGGGCGGTGTGGCTGTCGATCTTGCTGGAACCTCCGCTTTCTTACCAAGCAGTCAGATTGATACGCGTCTCGTTTCGGATATAAGTTCGATGCTTGATGTCAAGCAAATGTTTAAAGTTATCAAAATGGATAAGTCTCGGAACAATATTGTCGTTTCACGGCGCGCCGTTATTGAAGAGTCTTTGGAGGGAGCGCGCGAAGAGGTTTTGTCGAAATTGAGCGAAGGGAAAATAATGACGGGTGTTGTGAAAAACATCACGGACTATGGCGCCTTTGTCGATTTAGGCGGGATCGACGGCCTCTTGCACGCCATAGATATGTCGTGGAAACGCGTCGGCCATCCCAGCGACGTTGTTTCGGTTGGGCAAACGCTCGATGTTCAAATTTTGAAATTTAATCCTGAAACGCGACGCATTTCTTTGGGAATCAAGCAACTTCAAACGAATCCGTGGACAGAAGTTGAGAAAAAATACATTGTAGGCAACAAATACGTTGGCACGGTAACCAACGTTGCGGAATATGGGGCTTTCATCGAATTGGAGCCTGGAATTGAGGGCCTCATTTACGTCACAGAAATGAGCTGGATCCGCCGCAACGCCCACGCGCACCAGATTTTATCAAAAGGGCAACAAGTTGAAGTGATGATTCTCGATGTCGATTCGGAAAAACGTCGGATGAGTTTAAGTTTGAAGCAATGTAGGGGAAATCCGTGGGAAGAATTTGCCAAAAATCATCCGGTGGGAAGTATTGTTGAAGGAACAGTACGGAACGCCACCGAATTTGGCCTTTTTGTGGGCGTAAGTGATCAGCTTGATGGGATGGTCCATATGGGAGACATTTCGTGGACGCAACGCGGCGATGAAGCTCTAAAAACGTTTGAGAAAGGACAGAAGGTTCATGTCAAGATTCTCGACATTGATTTTGCTAAGGAACGCATTAACTTAGGCATCAAGCAACTCGAAGATAATCCCACGGCGGAGGGTTTAGAAGGCGTGCGTAAGGGCGACATTGTAACGTGCACAGTACAAGCGGTAAACGAGCGAGGAATTGAGGTCCTTGTCCATCATAAAATCGTGGCGTTTATAAAAAATCAAGATTTGTCTTCAGAACGTTCCCAGCAGCGCAAAGATTTATTTGCAGTCGGAGAACGCGTTGATGCGAAAGTTATATCTGTGGATGCCACGGCGCAAAAGTTGTCCCTTTCTGTCCGTGCACGCGAAGTCGATGAGGAGAAAAAAGTGTTAGCCGAATACGGATCCATCGAGAGCGGCGCAAGCCTTGGTGAAATTTTAGGCGAAGCCATTCGCAAAAAGAAGGGAAAAGGTGTGGGATAAGGGATTATCTCTATAATTCGAAGATTTAGGATTCGCAGCGAAGGGAGAACGCTGTCTAGTC
>BNTO01000202.1 GCA_025996655.1 Alphaproteobacteria bacterium | reverse complement strand
TTGGAAGGGCTCGACGCTGACGGTTCGAACATGGCCTGAAGCCAGGGATCTAGCGTGTTTGATAGGGGGGCCTAATCCTGCTCTCCGATCGGAACAGGCCTATAGCGCCAGGCATTTTGAGACTTTGCAAACTGAGAATTCCCTTGATTTGAGTACGTTTCAGATATTTTTCGTGGATAGCCTCACCGTAGCGGCGCGCCTCTGTTTTCAATGGTGTAAACAGCAACCGGAGGCTTTCGCAGAAAAAACAGGCAAGCCCGATACACGAGCCGCTTATGCGCTGCTTGCAAGCGAAATGATGGGGTGGCTCAACCAATTCCAACACATTCCCAACAAAGACGTCATCTTCGTGGGTTTATTGGAACCGCGAACGGACGAGTTTCAAAAACAAACTTGGCATTTGCAATGCGAAGGCTCCAAAACGGCTTTGGAACTTCCAGGGATTTTGGATGAAGTCATTTCGATGGTTCCGGGCCCCATGAAGGCAGGCCTTCATGGGAACCCGGTTCCCGATTCCCAAGGAAACCGTGTGTTTGTTTGCCAAACACTCAATCCCTTTGGGTATCCAGCGAAAGATCGCAGCGGTCGCTTGGACGTTTCAGAACCCGCGCATCTCGGCAATCTTTTAAAGAAAATCAGGAGGACAGCATGAGTGAACGACAACTTGGAAACGTTATTGATTTTAATGACATCGTCACGCGACAAACCAATCTGATCCCAGAAGGGACCATCGTGAAAGTGAAAATGTCCATCCGTCATGGCGGTTATGGGCAGGATGGAATGCTTACAAAATCAAGAAAAACGGGAACTTTGTATTGTGATGCGATGTTGATTGTTAGAGAAGGCGTTTTTGTTATGCGCAAAATATTTGAAAGATTGGGCGTTCAAGACCCCGATCCTTACAACAAGTGGGTTCAAAAAAGTTTGCATAGACTTCGTTCGATTTTGGAGTCGACCCATAACATCATGCCAACAGACACATCGGAACACGCCAAAGAAAAACGCAGAATCAAAAGCTACGCAGAGTTTAATGGCTTGGAATTCTTGATCAAAGTTGGCATCGAAAAACCACAAAATCCGCAATACAAAACAGAAAATTGCGTTCTTGGAATTGTCACCCCCGATTGGAAAGAGTACGCAGAATATTCTGCACCAATAGACCCTCCACCTGAAAAAAGATTTCAAGGAAATCCGTACAAGACTTTCGATGAAAAAGTAAGCGGACCCTTTTAACTAGGAGAAAAAAATGACCCATAAATTAGCCCGGATGAGCCCGGGGTTGGCGGAGCTGCATCTGAAAAACGCGAAGCCTCCTTAACGAACTTTGGGATGAGTTTTACAAGCAACAAAACAAGAAAAACTAACCCTTTAGGAGATTAAAAATGAATAACAAAACAAGCCAGGTCATTCTGGCATCGGGAGAGCTGTACCCAAAATCCAGCCTCCAACCTGGGATGATGCTTTTCGGAGCGGATTCCAAACATCATGAGCTCAAAGGCGTTGAATCCCGCATGGTTCCAGCCTTTGAGGTGCAACGCAAAAAGAGTGAACCGTTTTTGATGGGGTTTGATCAAAAGGTCTTCGCGTATTCAAAAACGAGAGAACCTCTTTTGCTAAGGGCCGCGGATTATGTGGAGTTGTCACAAACGTTTCGAAACGATTTTTGTTTAGCGAAATCTGCGCTCGATTTTCCAAAACAAGAACTACCCTTGGATCCTTATTTTATGGGCTTGCTTTTAGGAAATGGCTGTTTTCGTAACGTACCCATTGCCCTAACAACGCCTGACGCTGAAATTAGAGAAGCCTTATACGAAATCGCTGCACGCTATCAATGGCCCGTGAGTATTCATCACCTTCCCGAAAATCTTTCGGATGATTATCGGTTTAAAAGGCCACCGAAAGGAAATTCTTCTTTAAAACAAATTATTGCTGCTCTTGGTCTGTACAACCATAAGTCGAATACAAAGTTCATTCCCAAAGTGTTCCTGTACGCAGATAGACAGTCTCGTGAGGCTTTGCTGGCGGGGCTGTTAGATACGGATGGCTGGCTTCATGGAAAATCTTATGAAATCAAATCCTCTTCGCCTCAACTCGCCAATGATATCGCGTTTTTAGCTCGAAGCCTTGGATTCCTTGTCCTTGAAAGAGAGACAACTGTTAAAGGTAAACACTATGCTCGCCTCTATATTCATGGCGATT
>BNTO01000201.1 GCA_025996655.1 Alphaproteobacteria bacterium | reverse complement strand
ACTCATTCCGTGCGGGCAAAACAGCTTCATCCGCGTTGTTAGCGCTAATGTATCTCCTTTCTTCATACGCGTCAGTGTCGTACGCGCAAAGTTGTTTTGTCCCTATTATTCGGTATCAATTCCTAACCTCTAGTGCCTCCTTAGTTGGTATTTTCAAAAAAACTCTCGGAGGTTTCCGGCTGACAAATCAGTCAAAACCCTGAGGCAGTCTCATATGTATCTGAACTTAGACACATTCACGGAACTACATAAAAAGCCCTTTGTGCAGCCCATGCGCTTCGGAGAGAACGGTGATAATTTTGGGCTTTTCGCCAAAATCGTACGTTTTTAAAATAAGGGCCGCATCGTCCCACTTCATGAAGTTGGAAAATCTTTTGAAAGGCACGCGCTCTAGTGTAGGGCCGTTCTCCGGCAAAGCGCAACACAGAAAAATTTTTATTGTTCGAACAATCGTGTACACTTCAAGTAGGAAGTTTTCACAAGGAAACAGTCATGTTTTCGAAGAAAGAGAAATCAACAAAAAAAGAAACGTTGTGGGGCTACCTTGGCGCCATTGCTTTGGTTTTAGGTATTCATATTTTTATTTACCAGCCGTTTACCATTCCAACGGGTTCGATGACGCCGACGTTGCTCGTAGGGGATTTTATTTTTGTGCGCAAGTTTGCCTACGCTTATTCGCGTTATTCCGTGTTTTTTCAGCCGAAGTTTATCCGTGGCCGCGTTGAACTGGGCGCGCCAAAATGCGGAGATATTGCGGTTTTCTTTCATCCCTACGTCCTACAAAATGAGGCGCAGTTCTATGACCGCGGCCTTTTTAACGGCGCTTTCTCTCGGAAATTGCGTTCTTTTCGAAAGATGATTGGCGCCCCTGACGAAGGCGTGAATTATGTAAAACGTGTGATCGGCCTGCCCGGGGACCGCATTCAAATGATTGAAGGACGGCTTCACATTAATGGGAAAAAGTTACCAATCGAACTGAAGGGCGAGTATCCGCTACACGAGGATGGCGCATTTTATGTGGCCAAACTTTATGAAGAAACGCTTCCTAATGGAAAAAAACACGCGATTCTTAAAACGCTTGATTTTGGAAAAGCCCGTTTGGATAACACGGTCGAGTGGACGGTTCCACAGGGGCATTACTTTATGATGGGCGATAATCGGGATAATTCCGCCGATAGCCGCGAATTCCAGCAAGTAGGTTTTGTTTCAAAAGATAAGCTGATTGGTACGCCCGATCTCATTTTCTTTTCAACGGAAGCCAAGTGGTACGAACCGCACAAGTGGCTGTTTGCACTACGTTATAAGCGTCTTTTGAATGTGACGCGGTAATTTTTGCGTAAACGCAGCCGAGCATGAACCCGTACGTTTTGAGCATTCAAAAGGAACTTCACTACATTTTTAAAAATGTTTCTTTACTCGAAGAGGCGCTACGCCACTCGAGTTTAATTCCGGCGCGGTCTTCCTGCCCCAAAAAACAAGAGAAAAGTAAAACGCAGGAAAAAAGTGAGCGCAGTTTTGATCGGCTTGAATTTTTAGGAGATCGTGTTCTCAATCTTTGTGTCGCGCAATATCTTTATCTTCAGTTTCCTGGCGAATCGGAGGGGGCGCTGTCGCAGCGTCATTCGGCACTTGTACGCTTTGAGTCCTGCGCCAAAGTCGCTGAGAACATTGGGCTGGATCGAGCGCTGGAAGTGGCTACCGGAACGTCTTTTCAAGATTTGCGCATTTTGTGTGATGCGCTTGAGGCTTTGTTGGGTGCGCTTTATTTGGATGGCGGTTTGGCGCCGTGCCAAGCTTTTATTGAAAAACACTGGAAAAATAGGACGCACGTGCAAGCGCCCCCTCAGGAGCCCAAAAATGCCTTACAAGAATGGGCCCAAGAACGCTGGAAAACACTTCCTGTCTATACCGTTTTGGCCAAAGGCGGCAGCGAACATATGCCAACCTATAAGGTTTCTGTTGTGGTAGCCAATGGCGAATCCGCGTTCGGCGAAGGCCCCTCAAAAAAAGCGGCCGAAAAAGAGGCCGCAGCAAACTTCCTTAAGCGGCTGAAATCCCCATATATTTCGAACTCCTATAAGGACAATGTGATTAAATTTTTAATCCTATCGAGCCACGGGGGCGTTGCAACAATCCCGTGGGATTTTTAGGCTTACCCGGCCAGGATCTGGAACCTTTATTCGTTATCAAGTCTGGAGCC
>BNTO01000200.1 GCA_025996655.1 Alphaproteobacteria bacterium | reverse complement strand
AAGCCCGAATGGGAAATTCTACCTAAAAGATGGGGCGTAGAGAGAACTTTTGGTTGGTTCAACGGATTGAGGCGCTTGGCGAAAGATTTCGAAATAGCCGTTAAATCAGCGAAAAATAGAGTGATGATGGCTCATTCCATGGTTCTTCTAAAAAGACTTGATTGTTTGTGAAGACAGGTTCTTAGAGATAAAGATGGGAGAGAGAAATCTTATAGTAAAGATACTCTCTCAACCTCCACCGTTTAAAAAGTTACAAAATAGTACAGAAGCACTCCCTTTTGTAATTAAGCTGTATTTTTAAGGGGATTTCGGCAGCAGCGGCAATAGCCTTCAATAAATCGTCTGCGCCTGCGGTGCTGACTAAAGACGATGGCAAAACATTACTTGATTCTGCATCGAGGTCAATAAGCCCAGAAAGCCTGTAAAAATTGTAGACCAATTGGCTACAAAAAACAGCATCGCTGCTCGATGAAAAATTTCTGTTTTTTAAACTTTTAAAAAGTTCTCCCGTATGCGCATAAGGCTTTCCTAGATACGTCACAACTTCTCTTACGACTCTCTTATCTTCCAGAAAAACAGGTTCCAACAAAGGTCTAATAAAAATGTTTCCGTCGTAACGTTCGCTTTCGTATTCTAAAAGAGATATGTGCACGCCAACGCCTGTAGAATGAAAGCAAAAGACACTTTTCTCTTTTGTAACGTTTCTAAAAGTATCTTTCATATCTTTTACCATTTTACTTTGTCTCTTTTTGTCCTGATTGTTCAATCCTCCCTCTGTACAAGATTTTTGGATAATAGTGCGAATATCGTTTCCGGTTCCAACAAGAGCGATTCCCACGTGCGTAATACCAAGAATGTTGAGGTCTGGATGCGGATCGTGTTTACGAATATATTGACTCACGGTGCCATTGCCTCCAAAAGCGATAAGGTCCCCCGTTTTGATAGGAAATTCTTGAAACTGTCCTTTAAACGTGTATGTGTTTGCTTCAATACTCATTCGCCGCAACTCTTCTTTTTCGGCGTTTTCTTTGTCTTGAGCCTCCTTTGCTTCAATTTCTTCGCGTTGGCGGCGCTCCCGTTCCTCTTGCTCCTGTTTTTTTACGAAATCCTTAATAGCTTCGTTCTTCACGCGCTCAACATCGACAAATTCCAAATCAATCTCTTCCGCGGAAGAAATGGAACCTTTCAAGCTTCCTTTGGGAGAAGCCGACTGATTCGAACTTCGTCCAGAATTTCTGCGATGTGGGCTTCCTGTCGTACTTCCATAGTGTAAGCTCTGTGTCGTTCTTCCATGATGTGAGCTTCGTGTAGGACTTTCGAGGCGCAAGTTTTCCGTGTGAGAAGGAAAGGATCTTTCCATGTAAGGAGGGAATGGGGTGCCATTAGATCGCGATGGAAAAAAAGAAATACAGCTTTGTATTTCATCGTTTGAGACTTTTCTCCTTAACGTAGGATGCGGAGATGTTCTCTCTCCGTTCAAAGACAAATTAATGTCGCCACTTTCTGCCACAGAATCTTTCTTATGATCTCGAAATTGCTTGGAGTTATTTGAGGTTTTTCCATGCTCATCAACGGGGCTTAATACATCCCCCGCCTGGAAAAGCACGAACCCGTGCCGTTTTTCAGTTGCGTCTGTACCGTCTTGTCTTGATTCCGCAGGAGAATGGTGTGTACTTGAAATGGTAAGACTCGACCTCCTACGCGTCTGGCCGCTTCCTGAGGTTGTGGTAGGGCTGTTGTTTCTTAATCGCACACTCTTCCTTTTAGTTTTTGTCCGAAGAGAGTGTTGTGTCGTCTTATTCTCCTGCTCTTTTCCTTGATCCTGGGACACGTACAAATTCGAGGGTTGCTGCGCAGCCGCTTCAAGTTGCTGCGCAGCCGTTTCAAAAGGATTGAAATTTTCCAAGTTTTCGTGTGTATGCCTAGGGGAGCTTGAAAAAGCAGGAGAAAGAAGGAACACATTGGACATTAAAAGAATTTTTAACTTATTCATAATTTATATTACCAAAACAATAAAACCTTCTTAGTATTCTACAAAGGAAGAGTTAATTTTTCGTTAATAAAATTATTTTTCAAAAATCTATTAGACCTCCTGTAAAAGCCCTTGATTCGTCATCTCTATAAAAAGGGTACAGTCTCCCCCTTTTCCTTTTTTTCCCTCAGCAGAATCCGTTTTTCCTATGGACGATTCCAGCAATGATCTTGAACTTC
>BNTO01000199.1 GCA_025996655.1 Alphaproteobacteria bacterium | reverse complement strand
AAAGGTCAAAAAGGAAACTTTTTCGTACTTTCTCCTTTTAAAAATCGGATTTTACGACAAAAATTTTGCAAAACTCATTCTTGCTCTTCTTCGGGGGGTGAGCTGTTAGGTTTCAACAGGGCCCAAATCTGAGCATGTCTTGGGTATTTCGGAAGTCAATCCACAGAAATTCCCTAAAACAACAACCGGCATACAAGAAACAATCAAACAACGCGTTGGGAAGTTAGGTTAATCACGTGTTCGGAGCTTCTTAACTACCACCACAAGTAACCTCTTAACCCCGTAACGCCTCAACGGGGTTAAGCTTCGCAGCGCGGAAGGACGGATAAAGCGTTGCCAAAACCGAAAGTGTTAAGGCAATTAAGGCGATAAACGAAACTTCTGAAAAATTGAGTTTTGTAGGCAGCGTAGACAGAAAATAAACCTCAGGATTAAACAATTGCGCACCTGTCAAGCGCTGAATTGTTCCTACGATAGCGTTAAGATAAAAAGTAATGCCAACGCCCAAAAGAACGCCCAGGAACGTTCCAAAGAGGCCAATCATCGACCCCGTCATCACAAAAATACGCATCACCGACGACTGGCTAGCGCCAATGGTTTTTAGAATGGCAATATCTTTTGTCTTGTCTTTAACAAGCATAACAAGCCCCGAAATAATGTTGAACGACGCAATAACAATAATAAGCGTCAAAATCAAAAACATCACATTGCGTTCGACTTGAACAGCTTGGAAAAAATGGGAATCGCTGTGTTTCCACCCCAAAACCCTAAGGGGCTGCGTCCCCAATTTCGCGTGAATATCCTGAACAACAACATCATTTTTGTCCATATTGCTTGTAAAAATTTCCAATTGCGTCAAAGAATTTTCGTGATTGAAAAAATCCTGCGCAGTTTTAAGAGGCATAAGAAGGACGCTCTTGTCATACTCAACCATGCCCATTTCAAAAAGCCCGGCAATGGTAAACTCCTTTTGCCGCGGCACTGTTCCAAGGGGGGTAACGTCGCCTTGCGGATCCATAAGCGTCACGCAATCGCCCACCTGTAACGCCATAAGTTCTGCCAGGCGCCGCCCCATGAGAATGGAATCTTCAGCAAATTTCTCTTCGGAGAAATGTTGAAGCAAACTTTCCCAAATAATATCGCGCTCTTTCAGGGTTTCAAGGCTCATGCCCAAGACTACAACGCCCCGTGTTTGTTCTGGGCCAATAATAATGGAATGTTTTTCCAAAACGGGGCAAACGTGCGTAACATAGCGGCAGCGCCGCAAAGACTGAACCAACGCGGGGTTTTCAACAAAATTTGTCGTATGCGTCCCTGAAACGACAACGTGTCCCTTCATGCCAATAATGCGCGTTAGCAGCTCTTCGCGAAATCCCCCCATCACGGACATCACAATAATAAGAGTGGCCACGCCCAGACAAATGCCTAAAAAAGAGAAGCCGGCAATGACGGACAGGAACCCATCCTTTTTTTTAGAACGTAAGTAGCGCAGAGCCAGCCACCACTCCCAAAGAAAAGATTTCCAAAGACGTAAACTCTCCACAATTTTCCTTAATGTTCCTTTTACAAATCCTTCAAACCCATCTCAGCGAACTGTTGCAAAACGGCGCGCCCCTCGCGATTTTGCATATGTTCCCTGAGTTTTTTGCGAAGAGTATTGCGATTCATTCCCAAAACTTTGGCCGCTTTGCGCTGATTCCCCTCAACGGCTTTGAGCGTCAAAAACAAAAGAGGCCGCTCGACTTCCAGAAGAACGCGCTTATAGAGACCACTCGAAGGCAAAACGCCCGCATGCTGTTCGAAATACGTTTCAAGAGCATTATAGACTAATTGACCAAGATTTGTGTCATGCCGTTCGTACAATGTTACGGGCTTAAATCTTCTAAAAAAACAGCTTTATTGTAGCACGGAACTTCTTCCCCCCCACAAACAGCAGGCTTTAAGTTTTTTGACTTTTTTAAAATGCTTCCTTGCTTTTTTTGAAGATAATATATGGGGCTGACACCTGAGATTCTCAACATAACTCTCTTAGAAGCTTTTTTAAATCCTTTAAAAGCATCTTTGGATTGCCGACGTTGAACCGCCACGCACACTCTTTTGAAACAAGTAAAAATACTCCTTAGGAATATCCTTGAATATCCTTAAATGCCTTTTGGCCTGGTTCCAAAAGTTTTCAATTTCCTTGATAGGATTGTATTTATCTGCAAGGAATTGT
>BNTO01000198.1 GCA_025996655.1 Alphaproteobacteria bacterium | reverse complement strand
CTTGGGGAAAAGATTGAAGGCGATAAAAGGGTTTACCCCCGTAGAATTTGTTGCTAAAAAGATGGGGAAAGAGTCGACGGAGTTTGCTCAAGAATTATACAACAAGAATTTGGGACTAGACAGGTAGGCAACGCCATAACATGTCCGTTTTTTCAGCGCAAAATTTGTGATTCCGCCTAAAGGCGAAGGTTTATACCCGGCCCAGTGGAAATAAAGGCTTTCTCTTTAAGTTTCGAGAAAATAGAAAGGACGCCTTAATGGGGCGCGTAGGGACACGAGACCTTTTGCGAAAGCCAATTTCTTTCTACCGTTTCTGTTGATGAAAAATGCCGTTCGCAGCAGGGTCAATCCAAACGCAAAAATCCATAGCAAACAAGCCGCTTGTCTTTCTTCTCGGGGGCTCTACTTTTCCTGCGTAATCTTTTCTTTCAAGCCACATTAAGCTTTTCGCAAACTTTGCTCGATGCCACGTCTTCATCAATATTTTCAACGACAGCCATCTCTCTTACAAAGCGCTCAAAAGCTGTTTGGTAGATTTGTCGCTCGCTATAAGATTGATCCCCCGAAACTTGGCACAGATGCAACTCTCGAATAACGTCGGCTAAATGGCCGATGCTTCCCGAATTTATTTTCGTCTCGTACTCTTGCGCTCGATGGCTCCACATTGCTTTCTTGCGTTTTGTTTTGACCGTCAACGCCCCTAAAGCTTCTTCCATTTCGTCTTTGGTCGAAATATGACGCAATCCTGCCGTTTTTGCCTTTTGAACCGGCAATTTCAAAACCATATGATCTTTATTAAACTCGATGACAAACAATTCCACAGCAACGCCACAAATTTCTTGAGATCCAACGCTTACAATCTTCCCCACGCCATGGGCAGGGTAAACAACGAAGTCCCCCTCTTTAAAAGAAATATCCGCTTCTTTCGTCATGTCTATCATCCTCAGAAATGTCCCACACAAAGGACTTATAATGAAATAAAAGCTCTTTTCAACTTTTTTGTCGCTTCTTTGTGAAAATAAAAAAGCCCCCCGCTTTTTCTACCATAAAGTGCCCCTTCTGACAAGAGATTGTGTGAGTTCTGTGTAAGTTCACAGTCAACCCTATTTTTTGTTGGATTTGAGACGGTGCGAGAGCGTCTTAACTTAAAAAATACTCCATAGGAGTTATACCTTTCAATCGGAAGTGGGAACGATAGTTATTGTATTTCCACATCACCTTTTCAAGTTCAGGGTTTCGCTCCGTTATATTATTTACCAAAAGGTTACTCCGGTTATAGAATTTCTCCCGAAAAGTTTGATTCCCTCGTTCGATGACGTCATTACAATCGGGCCATTTTGGTAGAAAAACATATAACGAAAGGCCCCATTCTTCGCAAGTTCTCTCAAACTCTTTCATAAAATTGGATCCTTCTTCAATTTGAATCAACATCAGACCTAGTTGTATCCGAGGGGGAGTTTTTCCTAAAGCACTTTCAACACAGTCTTTCCAATTATCTTGACAGGAGCGCTTTCTTTATCATAATAAAAATAGGGCACACTTGGGGGAAGGCGCATGTTTTTTTATTAATGGTGGAGAAATATTTTATGAATTTTAAGAATTTTTTTATGACCACTCCGGTGTTTGCGTTGTTGTCTTTGAGCGCGAATGGTGCGAAACAGTTAGGCGTTTTTGATAATGAAACTAAGAACTACCACATCGATGAACGTATCGTAAAAATAGACGTCAGAAGCCCGCGAAAGAGTGCCCTAAATATGTTCGTCGACGCCGCGCAGAAGTTCTTGTCTGCGACGCAATTAACCACATACCGAAAGACTGTCGAAAAGTTACTGAGGATATCAGAACTTGGAAGCAGAAACCGGAAAAGTCTGAGTTCTTCAAGTAGCGATTCGTCAAGCTCAAGTTCTTGAGCTCGTCTACTAGCAACTCATCACCTCAGAACCAACCTCCGGCAGATACTCAGGAGATACTTCGAACAATTTAAAGTGACGCACGTAGTCCGTGCAAAGTGCGAACTCCAAACTGATATGCAGGTATAAGTTGAGAGAATAACATCGCATGAAGGATAGATGAAAAATAGTTGTACAATCGAGACAGTTATCTGCTTAGGAATTGATACCGAATAATAGGGACAAAACAACTTTGCGCGTACGACACTGACGCGTATGAAGAAAGGAGATACATTAGCGCTAACAACGCGGATGAAGCTGTTTTGCCCGCACGGAATGA
>BNTO01000197.1 GCA_025996655.1 Alphaproteobacteria bacterium | reverse complement strand
GAAAAAATGAGAATAGGCAAGGTCGTCGCTTGTGCGCCCGTTAAAAAACTGGCCAAAACGACATCATCCAAAGATAAAGCAAACGTTAAAAGCCACGCCACAACAAGCGCCGGCGCAATAAGAGGGAAAAAGAGGACATTAGGAACAGCTAACGGACTGGGCTGCTTCTTGAACTCAATATCATTGATATTAAGGAAGAATAGTTTTATAATAAAATATAAGGCAAAGAAGTAATATTTTAAAAAAAATATATGACAATAAAGACAAAAGTATTTGGTTTCGTATTACTCTTTTTACACGCTCCTTGTTTTTCGGACCTCGTGCAGAATACCCAATATTTTCAAGAACAGGAGGAGGCTTTTAATAAAAAAATGGAGGGGAAACCAAAAGTATTGTACGATTTCTCGCCCGGCCATGGTTATGTGTCCCCCTTTGACTGGTTCCAACTCTCCTTGAAGGAGTTGTCGGCAAATTCGAAGAACGCGGCAGAAACACTTCTCCAAAAAACAGGAGGAAGTTGGACGGCCCTTCTTCTTTTACAAAAGCAATTGGGGTACGAAATCCTCCCTGAAAACAAGGCCTTTCTTTTGAGTCTTGCTGTCGAGATTATTAATCGATCGGACCTTGTCGAAGTTACACCGAACTTTATGACACATGCTAATAATACCGTATACAAGCCTTCTTTAGGTTTGATGAAAGTACGGAAACTGCCTATTGCGTTAAATCGTGAAAAAAAACAGCATTTTGAAAACTTATTGGAAGAAACGAAGCCGCAAACGTATCTGAACAACGACGAGTCTGTGTGCAATGACGGCCATGGGACCAGAGAAATCATCAGAGCTATCGTTGAAATGTCTCTTGATTCTGTAGAAGATTGGGAACCAACTCTTGTTGGGATCATCAAGAATCAAAGTAATCTTTTCTTTGAAAGACATGCCCCTACAAGTGCAGAACATGCCCCTACAAGAGCAGAATTAGAGAGATTAAGAGACTCCCTTCAATCAGCTCAAACGTTACAAGATATGGGGAGCTTCGAAATTCAACAGGAGGAAACGGCTATCGTTGCAAGGCCGCTTATAGAGTTTATAAACCTTTGTTTCGACGAAAGCTACAGAAGAGTTTCAAAGCAATTCTTTAGTACTTTCGGAGATGACTCGCTAGAGAAGGTTTCTCAGCAAGACCAATGGGTAACAGAGCGGGCGCTAAAGTTTGAAGGGAATGAAGCCGCAATAGAACTTGATGATGATAAATATCATGATGAAGAAGAGGAAAGCAAAAATATCCGAAGTCGTTATATTTTTCCTGCACGTATCGATATGCTGGGGGGTTATGTTACTACAATGAACTACTTCTGGAACCCACATCATTGTTGGCTTCAGATTGGTGACAACGGTGGTAAAAACTACAGATGGAAAGTTCATATCAGTGCATGGCCAAGCTCAACTGCAAAAATATTCTCTGTAATTTACCCTTACTTGCTTGAACTTAGGACTAAAAAAACTGTATTTAAATTTAGCACGCTTAACCCTTATATGCGTTCAGTTTATTTAATGTCGTATTATATGATGAAAAGCCTCGCGCTCACTCAAACAGGGAAGTGGATTACTATTTATCCAAAGAACGACGGTGGTGAAGATAGTGCCAAAATAGCAAAACATTTGGATGGTTTGTTTGTCGAGGCTATCGAGAAAGGAACTCTAAAGCATGAGGATTTCGCCACTCCTTATGGGGATGCCATCGTTGGCGAATCAGGGGGCGTTTTTTCTCGCGATGAGAGGATGGACGACGAAAGGAGATACCCCTGTACTGAAAAAAACGCAAACACACATCCTTTTGGAAAGGAAAATCTGAAAGTGACCTTTAGGGGCCGCCCCCTTGCTAAACTCAATCAAGATGATATCAAGGGGATTGAAGAAGAATGGTCTCAATTGTTTCTAGGTTCTGGAAGAGAACGAGATCCAGAAGTCTTCAACAGAATGCGCAGTGAAGTTGGTCATATAGCTAAGCGGCCTGAAAATATTGCATCTTTGCGATCTCCTCCGATATATTGTAACAACTTACCTTCACAGCCTCTTCTAACGTTTTATAGCTAAGCGGCCTGAAAAATATTGCATCTTTGCGATCTCCTCCGATATATTGTAACAACTTACCTTCACAGCCTCTTCTAACGTTTTAAAATACTTTGAAACAGCCCGGACTCTTCCCTTTAATGTTCCCCAAAATTTCTCA
>BNTO01000196.1 GCA_025996655.1 Alphaproteobacteria bacterium | reverse complement strand
GCCGCTGTTCTAGCTGTCGTTTCTGCAACAAAAAATTCCATTAATTTTAGCTGTCCTTTTTTGCTCAATTTGCAAGGTTTTATGTCCATACGCGCACCTTAACATAAAAATGTTAGGTGTCAGCCCCAAGAAAAGATAAAAAAAGCCCGCGTTGGTTCGACTTCTTGGCATTGGAGAATCTTCTCCTACCGCTCTCCCCTCTTTTGGGGTTGGCATTGATTTAGGAACAACTTTTTCCGTTGTGGCGTGTGCTGAAAATCAAAAGGCGACGGTTTTGGATCTTTTGGGAGGCCAAGACCTTATTCCTAGCGTTTTAACGGAACATTTCGAACTTGCCGCCTCCCCAAAAGAGGGCTATTACTACAATTTCAAAAACATCATGGAAACGCCGGACTCCCCTGCCCTGCCCTATGCCGCCGCGGCTTCATTGCCTACGGCTGTTGATGTGTCGACGGCTCTTTTGAAAAATCTCAAAAATCTTGCCGAAAAAAAATTAAAGTGGCCGCTGGAGCGCGTTGTGATCACGGTCCCCGCGCGTTTTTCCGATGTGGCGCGCAAAGCCACCAAAAAAGCCGCTCAACAAGCGGGATTTTCGGTGTTGCGCCTTTTGAACGAACCTACGGCCGCTGCTCTCGCCTACGGCCTACAACGACATTCCAAGGCGGGCCTGTATTTGGTGTACGATTTGGGCGGAGGGACGTTTGATGCCACGCTTTTGCGCATTGAAGAAAATATTTTTCAAATCTTAGCGACGGCGGGAGACCTTCATTTGGGCGGAAATACGATTGACGCGGCGCTTTTGGAAAAAATGGGACGCGATCCGACTTTGCCGCAAAACTGGTTTGAGGTGCGTGCCCTCAAGGAACATTATAATAATTCTGGGGAGGCCTCGTCCCCCCTCCTCCCTTTTGAATCTTTCGAGCAGAGTGTTGGTGACGTCGTCCAAAAAACGGTGGCTATTGTCAAAAAAATCTTGACAGATACGCAAACCGCCCCTGCCGACATTCAAGACGTTCTTTTGGTGGGGGGCTCTACGCGCCTTCGTCCAGTTTTCCAAGCGATGCGCGCGTTGTTTGGCGCCGAAAAAATCTTGAATTCTCTTGACCCCGATCGCACCGTAGCCTTAGGCGCCGCGCTTCAAGCGGAAGCTCTCACGCAAGGACATTCGGCCTCGCGCCCCTTGCTTTTGGATATACTTCCTTCCTCTCTGGGCATGGAAACGCTCGCGGGGTGTGTTGAAAATATTATCCCCAAATACACGCCCACGCCTATTCGCGTTACCATGACTTTTTCCACCGCTTACAACAACCAGACCGAGGTGCTCATTCATATTGTTCAAGGTGAGAGTCTCTATGTGGAGCAATGCCGCTCTTTGGGACGCTTTATTTTGAAAGGCATTCGGCCTATGCCTAAAGAAACGCCCATCATCAACGTCACGTTTGCTGTCGATGATGATGGCATTTTGTCGATTTGCGCGAGCGAGGAGATCAGCGGCACTCAGAAAAAGATGACGATTGAAACACATTTGGGGTGAGGAGGGACTCAAGCAGTGGGAGAAAAGGCTTAAGAATCTTTTTTGTATAGAAGCAATATGTCGTTTCATCTCCCGTTCCTTTTCCTGGCATTCCTCTTCGTACGTCAAGCTCTCCTTCCGTTCCTCCAAAAAAACGAATCGTAACAACGCGTCTTTCCCTTCTTCCTCCTCTAGTTCATCCTTTAGCCTCATCTCTTATTTGTTGTACGTTATTTGTTTCGATAGCTCCTGCAACGAGCTGGCATAAATCCATAAGAGAGCTAAGAGGACGAAAAATTTCGTTGATTTCGATAGAAAAACTACAATAAAAAGAATCTTTTCTTTTAGTGTGATACGCCAGCCAGTTTTTTTGCAAGATCTATATCAGTTTTTCTTGGGGGCCAAGTTCTGAGTGAAGATTCACTCCAAAAACTAATCGCCACCACTACAATAGTCGCAAAATTCGAGACAATGGATCCAAACCCTTTGAATAGGGCTTAAGTTATATCTTTGCATTAGTTGATTTAGCGCCTGGGCGTGAGCCTCCTCAGAGGTTTGGGCAGGCGTCCAAATGATGCCGGTATCTTCGTTTGAAGGGTTAACGTTCAATACGCCTATACTACTTCCCTTTAAAAAATCGCATGAGCATCAGCATTCGTACTTAAAGAAAAAATCGAGTCCTAGGTCCAAAGAATCAAAACGATCCCGATTCCCTCGCAACCAACGTTTTCTATGTCCCCAA
>BNTO01000195.1 GCA_025996655.1 Alphaproteobacteria bacterium | reverse complement strand
ACTGAGGAATTTTTTGTTCAATCCGAAAACCGACAAAAGCCACATTGCAGCAATAAATAAAACAACGGGGCCGATAATAGGCGTGAGAGCCATTAACGTCGTTCCTCCTCCGCAAATAGCCAAAAGTCCCGCTTGGATCATGGCGCCTCCGGACTTTCCGAACCGGCCACCAATCACTTCTACGGCCGCCTGCCCTTTCGTTTTCAATTCAGGATCAAGCGGAATATAAGCCATCTGTTTCGTCGAATCAAAGAGCGAATATTTTGTTCCCTTACACGCCACATTCTGAAACAATCCCATTACAACGGACAGCATAACAACCGTCGTCGTTAGCCCCAGAAAATGGACACTCATATGAGGATCATTGACGCGCGAATACCTCAAAAGAAAGAAGAAGAGGACGCTTGTTCCTAGGACAATAAGAGGATTGATTAAAGCGGCCGTTCTCCATTTGCAGCGGCGCAAAATGTTCATACCAATAAAAGTGAATAAAATGGTGAAAATACTCGTTGTCTTAGAAAGGAGCGCCATAAAACTGCTGTAATCATTTCTGTCAGGATACGCGATTTTGACTTGACTTTTCCAAACGCCTTCGACCAAGTTAATACAAATATTATAGCCCAACACAAGAAGGAGAATGTATCCCAAATAAGGGGAAGAAAAAATACACTTGAAGCTTTCAACCAAAGTCAACTTCGTTTTTTCTTTTTTCACTTTAATTTGACTGGGGTCAAACAGTTTTGGATCGGTTAAAACATTTTTTTGAATCCAATAATAAATAAACATGATAATGAAACAGGACAAAACTATTGCTGTGGTTAGAAGGCGAAGGTTTTCAGCGTAGCCATCCCCGTTGCCCGCCGTTGTCCCTGCGGCCTGAGCTGCTTTCCCAACCCGAACGCCCCACGAGAGCACGTCCGAAGAAAGATAGAGGCCGAAATTGCCAATCAAACCGTAATAAGCGTAAAAGCGTTTTGATTCCTTGATTTTTGTCGTTGCATTAGCGAACTGCCAAAAAAGCATACTCAAAACGACGCTTCCCCATAATTCGGACAGAATATAAAACAAACTAAAGGTCCAATTCCCAATGGCGGCGATAGGCCAAAAGGTAGCCGCAGGCGCCGCGCTCCGAAGAGAAGTGATGGTCACAAGGCTCATATGAAGATGGGAGACCATGGGGTTCAAAACAAAACCAAAAAGTGCGAAGAAACCCATAAAAAACGTCACAAGCGTATAAAAGATTTTTTCGCTGCTCATAACATTCGCCATCTTTACGTAGGCAACCATGAAAAGAATGGCCGCAGGTAAAACGCCGAACAATTTTAAGAAACTCAGGACTTCGGCCCCGCTGCCAGGCGCGGTGACAACCAAGACGTCTTTTATGTCGCGCATGAGGGTATAGTTGAATAAAATGAACAACATCATCAAGCCCATGGGTAAGAATTTTTTTAACTCATGGTCGTGGATGGGCCACAAATAATTTCGGATTCCTTTAAATTCTTGCTCCGAAGTTCCTGCTACCGTTTTCGCCTTCATGATATCCTCAAAAAAACACTGCCCCCGCGCAACTTTAACGCGGAAGGAAAGAGTTTACCAAACAAATATAATGCAAGGCTAGCCTTTTTGGAGAGACAAATCAAGGGCTGTGTTGTCTGACAACCGGGCCTACGCATGAAAAATTCTCTTGACAAAAATGGCAGTGTTTGTGTAGCAGAGTTTTCTTGAATTCCTTCAAAAAAAACAAAAAACGGTTTCCAAATACAAAAACGTTGCCTTAATATTTACATTTTCGATAATAATTTGGTATATTAGACCTCCTGTAAAAGAAGAAAAAAAATCATCGATTTCAATGAGGAGGATCGGTTTTGTCAAGGAGGTACCAAAAAGTTTGTGTACACGCTTTTGTGGAGCTCTAATTTCCAAAAAACAGCCAAAACTACCCAAAACTTGAAAAACTGTGAGAACTGACTTTTGGAGGTCTATTTTTTTTGGGGCTGACACCAACCTTTGTATGTTAAGGTGCGCGTATGCACATAAAACATTGCAAATTGAGCAAAAAAGAACAGCTAAAATTAATGGAGTTTTTTGTTGCAGGAACGACAGCTAGAACAGCTGGAGAATGGGTTGGTATTCACAGTCAACCCTCTTTTTTGTTGGAACATTTTGGGAAAAACTCCGTTGTAAACGACTTTTTGTTGGAAACGGTTGCGTTTCCCGCGAAAATGTCCCACCACCACCACAACAGCCTCTTTTCCTA
>BNTO01000194.1 GCA_025996655.1 Alphaproteobacteria bacterium | reverse complement strand
GATCATCCGATTCCAACAACGGCTTCCAGAACACGAGGAAACATTCTTGGAGCCGTCCATCGGAAAACAATGCCGATTATCAAGGACACCTACGACATGATCAACAGCTGCGGTCAAAAAATTTTTCGACACCGGCGCGAAGAGATTCCCGACGTAAAAATCCACGCTTTTTTGGATAATGGAGGGTATTTTAAGAGCCTCGAAGCAAGGAAATACGCAGAAAAACTCAACATTAAGTTGCATTTCTCCCAACGTACAGCCCGAACCTCAATCCCATAGAGAGAGCGTGGAAAGTCATGAATAAATATGTTCGAAACAACGTTTATTTTGGTTCTCCCGAAACTTTTAGAAAAGCTTTAGGAAATTTTTTTGAAAAAACGTGGCCAGAAAAGGCAGAATCCTTTAGGAGTTGGATGAAGGATCACTTCAAAGTCGTCCCGAACCTCAAGATTTCTCCCTAAATTCAACAATTTCTGTTTTTAGGAATTTTAATACCTATTTTTTTATTAAGCATTTTAAGGGGTATACTTTGAAAAAGTGTTGGGTTGGTGATGATTGAGTATAGTGATGTGCGAGGACCTAGAAACGTGCAAAAGGGTCTATAACAGACTTTTTGACCTTCACACTGACTCAGGCCTTAGTGCCCTCAAAAGGGGTTCTGTATCACTTTGCCTGCAAGAAATAAGCAATTCAGAGAGGTTCGTGGCATCAGAAGCGGCTGCTTGCCGAAAGCGATCGTCCTGGAGCCGAAGAGGCACAACGCAGACTTGATTTGAGAGTTTTGTGCAATAGACAATACCCCCTTGCGCTGCTAGAGCCTCTCCCAACAGAGTGAGAGATTCGAGTCCATTGAGAGGCGGAAACGAAGACAACAATTTACACGGGCTAACAAGGACTCTTCTCGATATCTAGTGAAATACAGCAGTCTGATGCTCGGGTTGAAATGCATCCATCTCTACGAGGGATGTCACCAATTTTGACTGGGCCTCGTAGCCCACTGTTTCAAGGAGCGCCTGTTTCTCGCTGGCCTCAAACGGACACATCATCATGAGCAGCGTAAGCAGGCGCTCATTGGACGTTTTTGACAATTCTTGCCAATCAGGATGAATATGTATCTTTTTAAAGTAAGGCTTAAGCACAAACATAAGACGCTCCCTGTCAAACGCGAAATCCGCCTCTTGAACAACATCAGCTCGAAATTTCTCGTAGGAAACTAAAGCGCGACGGATATTTTTTTCGGAAGGAAGCTCTTGTTCGATTTCAAAACGGCAAACGCCCTGCAAAGAAAAAACAAGCTGATTTTCATCATTTTCCTGAATATCCAAAACGCGCCCCGTGCATCCGCAACCAAAAAGGGGATCTTCCATCATCTCTGAAGCATTTTCACGGCGGAATTGGATAACGCCCACATAGCTGTCCCCTTTGATGGATTCAATAAAAGAAGAGAGTTGAGCGAAATCCGTAATGGGGATGTGCAACTCGGAGCGAGGAACAAGAATGCCCCGCGACAGCGGAATTAAAGGTAAAACACGAGGGAGTGAGCCAGGATATATAAGCATAAAACCGAAAAATTCCTCCCTTTTCCCAAGGACCTACTTCCAGTATCACAAAAAATAGAAAGTGAGACAAATGGAATTCAAAGCGCAGCGAAGGGACAAACAAGGGAACTTGATTTTCTCGTTTGTTTGGGCCCAATATAACGCACAACAATCCCTTCTCAAACACGGGAGGAAGTTATGCTTTCCATAAAAACAGAAGAAGAATTTCAAGAACAAGTTCTCTCGGCGGCGGAGCTTGTCCTTGTTGATTTCGCAGCCCCGTGGTGTGGACCGTGTCGCATGTTGGTTCCTGTTTTAGAAGAAATTTCCGAAGAAAATCCTGACGTTCACATTATCACGATTAATGTTGATGAGGCTGAGGAACTTTCTGAAATTTATGAAGTTCGCAATCTCCCCACTCTTCTCGTTTTTAAAAGAGGGGAAAGCGTGTTTCGTCAGGTAGGAACGGCAACAAAAACAGAAATTGAGGCGTGGCTTGCAGACGCACGTGCTTAGTCCTATTTTTCGGAGGAACGTGCTCTCGGCGCATACGATACGTAACTTTTTCTTAAGAACTTTTCCGTTAGGCTAGAGTGGGGGACTATGTTTTTTTACGCGCATGGATATAAAATCGGATCAAGATTACGATCTTCTTGAAGTTCCAGGATCGAATCCCCCTTTGTATGTTGCTGTCCTTTTGTCTATGCACCACGGGGAAGACGACGAAAAT
>BNTO01000193.1 GCA_025996655.1 Alphaproteobacteria bacterium | reverse complement strand
ATTAAAGAGAGCTTTATCCAGGCTAGGGAGCGCGTTTAAAGAACAAGAAAAGCGGCTCGTTTAACTGTTTGAAGACACGTTCCTCTTCTTGATTCCCTTGAATTTTTAAAACAACTCCGCCAAAAATAAAAGGAATCCGAAAAAATAGCCCAAAAGTTCCCAAAATAAAGGGAGATCGTGTAAAAATACGGATCAATTTTTTGGAGAAGAGACGTAAAAGGAGGCAGGCTGAGGCTACATTTTGCAAAGCTAATTTTCAAAATGATGAGCGTTGGGATGAGAAAAAAACAAACGCACCACGTGTAGGGAAGTGCGAGCAGCAGCGCATGAAGACGGATTTTTGATTGAAAAAGGGCGAGCACGTGCTGCGCGAATTTTTCAAAATATTTGGGCCAGCTCAAAATTTTATTTTTCACTGTTTCCCCCTAAACCGTTAACAAAACGCCATTTTCGGCGCGCCAAAACAAATAAACTTCATCCTTCCACGTTACATTGCGCTCGGAAAGGCGCAGTAAATTGGGCAAGGACGCCTGAAGGTGCTTTCCCGAAGGCAATTCAACATAGTAAATAGAAATATCGCCCAAATACGCAATTTCACTGACAATTCCTTTGGTACAGTTGCGATTCCCCGCCGGAGGCGTTTGAGAAATCATAACTTTTTCGGGCCGAATGGCCACCGAAACATTCGCCCCCACCGGAAGCGCGCCCACATGGGTTGCATAAATGAGGCAACCTGCATCTGGGGAGTCGATGAGGACATGATCGTTTTCTTCCTCAACCACGACACCCTCGAAAATATTCATGCTGCCAATGAATTCGGCCACAAAGCGCGAATTGGGAAATTCGTAAACATCATGGGGCACGCCCACTTGGCGAATATGCCCACTTTCCATAATGGCCATGCGTGTCGACATGGTCATGGCTTCTTCTTGATCATGGGTTACCAAAATGAACGTGATGCCCACTTTTTCTTGAATGTTGACAAGTTCAAATTGTGTTTGTTCGCGCAAACGTTTGTCGAGCGCCGCCATGGGCTCGTCGAGCAATAAAAGTTTTGGCCGTTTCACCAAGCTGCGGGCAAGGGCCACGCGCTGTTTTTGACCGCCTGAGAGTTGGTCGGGTTTGCGGTCGGCGTAAGAGGACATTTGAATGAGATCGAGCGATTCCATCACGCGTTCGCGAATAAGCGGCCGCGCTAAAGATTCTTGTTTGAGACCAAACGCAATATTTTGAAAAACCGTCATATGAGGAAAAAGGGCGTAAGACTGAAACATCATGCTGACCGAACGCTCATAAGGCGGGATGTTTGTGATATCGACGCCGTCAATGAGAATGCGCCCTGATGTTGGTTTTTCAAAACCCGCTAAAATGCGTAAAAGCGACGTTTTCCCACAGCCCGACCCGCCTAAAAGCGCAAACAATTCCTCTTTGTAAATGGACAGAGAAATATTTTTTAAAGCCGAAACGGAGTCATATCTTTTTGTGATTGACTCTACTTGGATGTATGGCTCCGCATTAGGATCTTGCCACGGTTCAAGGCTTCTCTTCATGGATTGATGGGGAAGAGGCATGGCGGCTTGGCTAATTGTGAAGGTCCCCCCCCCTTACATTTACAGCGTCCAAGAGAAGAATGCAATCCTTTGAAAATTTTAGGAGAACGTCCCTATTCTTTGAGGCACTTTTTCAAAATTTCGCCTCTTTATAAGGGCGGTTTTGTACCAGAACCATTGTTTTTTTTAATGCCGTTTCGTTTTTTATTTCTTACCCTATGGGCCGCCTTTCCGACAAATGGGACCGCTCGAAGGTTTTAATTATTTCCTTTGTAACACTGGCTTTGTCCTTGTTTTTCTTGGCGAGGAATTCTTATACGCTCGGCGTTTTTGGCGTTTTGTTTGGGAGCGTTCAAAGGTTAACTTCCCAAATTTTGTCGGTTGCTTGCATTGCCGATATTGTTCCCAAAAAGATTTTAGGAACAGCGATTGGGTTGCTCAACTTGCTGTTTGGTCTTAAAGAAAGAGGATCCCCTTTATAACTCATATTCCTAAAAGATTTGAAGAGAACTGGAGGAAGGTACAAGAAGAAGGCACAAAAGTCCGCTCAAATCTACTGAAGTGGGCGAAGGGCTTTGAAATGGATTGCGTTAAGAATAGACCTCCTGTAAAAGCCCTTGATTCGTCATCTCTATAAAAAGGGTACAGTCTCCCCTTTTCCTTTTTTTCCCTCAGCAGAATCCGTCTTTCCTATGGACGATTTCAGCAATGATAGCGAACTT
>BNTO01000192.1 GCA_025996655.1 Alphaproteobacteria bacterium | reverse complement strand
GCTTGAAAAGGCATTGGGAAAATATAATATTATCGTTCCCATTTTAGGTTGAAAGGCCGAACTCCCATGGAGTATCTTTCATCTCAGGACGCTCTCGTACCGTCTCAAATTATGGGGACTTATACACAATGGAATGCTCAGCTTGGCGTAAGAAGAAAAAAAGATGCATACTCAAAAAAAGTTTATTAAAGATGTCCTTGTAAAAGGATTCGAAGCCTCTACTTACAAAAGTCATCCCAGGGAGTATGCTCTGAAAATTGCAAAAGAAACGAGTCTAGGGCGTTTTGCAAGTTTAGAAATTTCAAAAATGGTGGAAGACGTTAGCGGTTTTAATGTTGTTTTTTCCTTTTCTCTCCAGTTTTAGTTGGCTCCTTGCTCCAACAAATCTCCCCCGACCACCGGCCCATACCCCAGCGCCTGCCGTTTTTCGTTGACGGTAAGGAACGTAGCGTCTTTGAGGGCGCTCCAAATATAATCGCGCTTGGACGCCAGGGCTGGAATTTTATCGCGGTCGTAACGTACGTGCAGCGTGGCGTCGAACATTGGAACAAGCCAACGGTTCAACTCCGACACGAAAAAATCGAGCAACGGCAAAAGCGTATCCTCCCAAAAATTCAGCCGCGCCTCCTTATAATTGGAAAACGTGGCCTCCTCCGTCAGCCCCACCAAAATGGGCGGCACGCCAAAAGCCTGAGCAATTTCGCGCGCGGAAATATTTTTCCCCGCCTTGAAATCGAGATCCTTAGGCGACAGGCCCATTTCCTTCCACTCGCAATTCCCCTCAAGGACCATGATCCGCCCAGCATTTTCCGTCCCCCCATAAAGGGCGCGAATGTCTTGGCGGAGGGATTCGCGTTGCTCTTGGGTCAGCGTGCCCCCGCCCGTGGAGGGGCGAATAAGGAGCGCGCCCGAAGGTCGGCCTCCGTTTTGCAAAATGGAAAGATTATGTTCCCCCACGGCGTTATGCTGATCGATGGCGCGGGCGGCGGCTTCGATGGGACTCATGCCGTACCAATCGTTTAGCGGATGAAACGTTTTGATGTGAAGAAGCGACGAGCGACCCGTTTGCAGATCGATGGGAAAAAGGCGTTTTTGCTTGCCGGATTTGTATTCGAAACCCAAAGGTTGCCCTTGCGAGTCTACCAAAATGTGGACATAATCCGAGCGAAGCAAGTTGAGCGCCGTTGGCGGGCGATAGGGAGGCCGTTGGAGAAACTGTTGAGGAGCCCCTTGGAGAGGCGGGGGCGCTTCGGGAGGGGCGTCCTCCCAGGCCCCGTTGGTGTATTGTGCTTCAATATACACATTGCCCGAAAGCAAATATTGGCTGAAAACGTTTTCCAAAAAAGAGCTGCCCGACTGACGGGGGTTGGGATTGTGCAAAAGATCCAACAAAGGGTGGTCTTCGACTTCGACGTCGTAGAATGTTTTTTGTGCGGAGCGGGGCACGGCTAGGGCGGCGCCGGGAACAGTATCCGGGATGACGCCTGGGAGGGCGCTCGGTGCGGCGGCGGTCTTTTGATACAAAAGCCAAGGAACGTTCGAAAGCCCCTTAGCAATCAAAGAAATGCAGCGAAAAACAATAACGTTTTCGATGTAGCCCGCGTTCGCTAAGGCTTCATAATGCCGCGCCGTCCACACAGGGCGGCCTAAAACTTGGCAGGCGGCAAAAGCCTGAGGCGCCTCCGTTTTAGGGGACATTTGATGCA
Source organism: Alphaproteobacteria bacterium (assembly GCA_025996655.1). Lineage (GTDB taxonomy): Bacteria > Pseudomonadota > Alphaproteobacteria > BNTO01 > BNTO01 > BNTO01. The sequence continues at coordinate 575 of BNTO01000192.1, read as the reverse complement.
GCCCAAGCTTGGCTTTGGGCTCGGCACAACCTGAATTCGCTTTTGGTGCAGTCCCTGAAAGCGAAAGCCTAAGCGCCTTTTTTAAGGATGCGAACGATTGTTTAAAAGAATAAGCTGTTGAATAAAAAGACATAAAATCCTTCCTAGAAATAAGTGAAAAAAATGAGTGAAAAGAGCCAGCCTCAAAGCAATCCTAGGTTTTTCCTAGGCGTTCTTTCCTTTGCTGCCTAACTTTCATTATAACTTTGGAAAAAACGAAAAAACAAAATAAAAAAAAGCCCATCTCGTCGGGAAATTTTTTAAGGCAAGAAAGGAAGAAACTTTTAGAGCTTCTGAGGGAATATACGCAATCCGCTAAAAATATTGGATTTTTTCCAAACATGCGGCGCAACAAAGAGGTTTCTCCCCCCAGTTAAAATTGCACAAAATAGTTAGAGGATAATAAATAAAGAGGCTAACACCAACCTTTGTATGTTAAGGTGCGCGTATGGACATAAAACCTTGCAAATTGAGCAAAAAAGGACAGCTAAAATTAATGGAGTTTTTTGTTGCAGGAACGACAGCTAGAACAGCGG
>BNTO01000191.1 GCA_025996655.1 Alphaproteobacteria bacterium | reverse complement strand
AGCAGATGAAATTCTCGGTTATGCTCTTTCGAAAAAAATGTTTGAAGGGCCCCTTGAGGAATTAAGTCAAACGCAATTCACGCAACCGGCCCTTCTCACAGCAAGCATCATGGCGTGGGAAGTTTTAAAAAATCTTTATGGCCCATCTCTTTTAGAGAATATTGTGTGTACTGCTGGGCACTCCGTAGGAGAATATGCAGCGCTTGTGGCGGCGAGATTCCTTACGTTTCCTGAAGCGCTTCGCCTCGTGCATTGCCGTGCCATCGAAATGCAAAAGGCCTCACCCTACGACGCGCAACATCAACCTTTAGGCGGAATGTGCGCCGTTTTAGGAATGGAGCTCCCTAAACTTCAGAATATTTTGGAGGAGGAATTCAGGAATCAGCCCAAACGCTGCGCCATCGCCAATGATAACTGCCTAGGACAAGTTGTTTTGACCGGACTTCTAGCGGATGTGGACATTGTCCGTGAGAAAGCCCTTGTTTCAGGAGCCAAACGAGGCATTTTCTTGCCTGTGAGTGGTCCTTTTCATAGCCCTTGGATGCTCGCCGTTGCAGATGTTCTCACCGAAAAAATGCAAAGTCTCACGATCAAAAACGGAAAATTTCCTGTTTTTTCCAACGTGACAGCGGCGCCTGTTATCCAAGGAGAAAAAGTTAAAAATCTCTTACCCCAACAAGTGACGCACACGGTTCGGTGGCGCGCAAGCATGGCGAATATGGCCGAGCAAGGCGTAACGTTGTGGCTGGAATTGGGAAGCGGCCAAGTCCTGTCGGGTCTTGCCAAGCGTTGCTTAGGCGACTCCACGACTCAAGCTGCCCAAACAGCCGAAGATGTTCGCGGCTTAGAAAATTTTTTGAAAAATTAATCTCCATTAGGCCGGGTATAAACCTTCGCCTTTAGGCGGAATCACAAATTTTGCGCTGAAAAAACTGACGTGTTGGTGAAGGGGTCATGTTTTTTGGAGCCCTAAAGTTCCTTGTATAACCCAGAAAGGTACAGGAAAGGTGCGCCTACGGTTCTGGATGCCCTGTATCCTTTTGTGGGTAAAACGAAGTATGGTTATAAGACATTGACAGACGAGATAGCGCAACGCTTGAAAACGATGATGCAAGAGATCTGTGCTCGGTATGAAATGTTAATCAATGACTAACCGGCTAAAGCCGGTTAGTCATTGATTTTTGGCTTAGCGTTAGGACAAATTCCCCCTGACTTTCCTTGAAAGCATAAGAGATCTCATATTTGTAAAGGAAAAATCGCAAAAATTCTTCCAAAACATTGTACACCGAAATGCCCTCGCCATCTTCTGGAACAAAATCTTTTTTCCTCTTACTCTTTGCACTGACGCGAATTTTTAAAACAAATTTGTGAAGCGTCGCCTCATTAATCATGAACGCGTCCATTTCTTTTTCAAAAGAATCGTTATAAAGAAGAAAAAGGCAAGACAGCGTCCGGATGATTCCTTTTACCGAATAGTCTTGAATTTCTAGGATATTTGTTTTTATTTTCCTGACAACACACTCATCATCGATTGCTGTTTTTAAGTCTTCCCAGCTATCCGCCTGTTCATCCATAAACAAAAAACGGTACAGCAAAAACTCCGCCTTCATTTTTTGAACGGTGTGTCCAAGAAATTTCATAAATTCTGCTGGCTCAAATTTTCCTGTACTGGTCTTTTTTTTGGAAGAGGAATCTTCATCAGAAGACTCTTGCAGTTCAAGGAGAAGAGACACCGCGTTGATTGGAGTTGCAAAATCATGAAAAAACTTCATGGCAAGGACTCTATAAATGTCAAGACTCACTTTTTCTCCATACCTCAATTCTTTATTGAGTTTCGCCATTCTTTTCCCTTATTCCCTTGCCGAGAAACTTTCCAGATATCGCTTTTTAGAGGTTAAAGATTAATTCGTCAAGGTAAAATACACTGTGCTTAACACTCGCGCTTTTTTCATAAAGCCGTCCCCCTCTTCGGTCAGTTCTATATTGCCCTGAGAGGCCGACTCGATCTGGCCTACCTTGCACTGTGAATCAAGGGCAAATTGTTTGGCGATTTTTCGTGCACTGCGCGTTGACTCTGCAACCATATCCGCTCGGATGTCTTCGAGACGCGTGTATCGGTAATTGTCTAGTCCCAAATTCTTGTTGTATAATTCTTAAGCAAACTCCGTCGACTCTTTCCCCATCTTTTTAGCAACAAATTCTACGGGAGTAAACCCTTTTATCGCCTTCAATCTTTTTCCAAAGTTATAGGCATTGATAAAATCTTTTAAATGATTCTTTAAG
>BNTO01000190.1 GCA_025996655.1 Alphaproteobacteria bacterium | reverse complement strand
CAACGGATTGAGGCGCTTGGCGAAAGATTTCGAAATAGCCGTTAAATCAGCGGAACATAGAGTGATGACGGCTCATTCCATGGTTCTTCTAAAAAGACTTGATTGTTTGTGAAGACAGGTTCTAAAATATCGTACGCTGCTCCAATCTTTTAGAAATTGAGAATAAATTTTTGTTAATTGGGTTAAATCTTCTAAAGAAACCTTTTCGTTTGCCTTATGTGCTTCAGCGACTTTTAGTCCACATTCCGCAAAGGGGCATAAATGCTGGATAAATTTTGCGTCTGAATTGCCGCCTTGAGCGGAAATTTTGGGACGGACTCCTGTCACTTTTTCCACAGAAGAAAGAAGAACGTCTAGGAAAGGCGAGGGTTGTGATACAAAAGGACGACAAGCCACATCTTTTTAGAAGAACCAAGAAACATGGGGATAAGAGGCGGCAACGCTTTCAATCTTTGCAAGGATCTGTTCGGCCGATGTTTTTGTGCCAAAGCGAATATTAAAGCCTCCCCGTGCCTGCGCCGGGATGACATTCGTCGCATGACTGTCTGCGTCTAAAGTCGTTATTTCTAGATTCGTAGGGCCGAAAATCTCGTCCTCTGGGGGCCACGCAAAGGATGCCAGCTCATGCAAGAAGTGTATCATAATTGTTGCAACATTTTCAATTTTTTGGCCCAAGGCCGCCACATGCCCAGAAGTTCCTGTAAGGCAAAAACGAATGTTTAGACTACCCCGACAACCCATTTTCACATAGTCGCCTAACGTAAGGCGACTTGTCGGCTCCCCAATGAGAATAAAATCAAACGTTGGCCGGGAAGACGTTTTTTCTAACTCTTGCAAAACGGCGGGAATACCTCCCTCGGCGGTGCCCTCTTCATCCCCCGAAATGAAAAGGGCGAGAGGGAAATTGTCTAAAACGGCTTTATTTTCCGCCAAAGCCGCAAAAAAACACGCTAGCCCACCTTTCATATCGACGGCGCCACGTCCCAAAAGAAAGCCGTCTTGAAGGGCGCCCGAAAAAGGGTCCGCCGACCATCCTTCACCCGCAGGAACAACATCGCTATGCCCCAGAAAGCCAAGGACTTTTTGGGAAGGGCGTTGCGTCGAAGGAGACAAATTTTTTGTGGCATACACATTCGTAACATTCTGAAACGTCAAAATTTGCGTTTCAAACCCCAAAGAATCAAGCCAGGGCTTAAGAAAAAGGGCGGTCTCTTCAGGCGTTTTTTTTTGAAGCAAAGTTTGTGTGAGGCTTTGCGCGGGCGTGAGGCGGAGAGAGTTTGTCATTCCTTATGCCTCAAATCCTGATTGAGCGACAAATCTTGATGCGCCTTGCCATAGCGCACAATAATGGCGCACTGCACAGATACATTTGCTCTTGCGTTATTCCCCTTTTCTGGTTCGCCTTCTGCATAAACGCCTGGCACAACAAGCGCTTCTTCCGGGATTTCGCCTTGAAAAACTTGCCCCGTCTGGCGATCAATAATTTTTGTAGAGGCGCCAAGATGCGTTCCCATGGCCAATGTCGCGCCGCGCCGAACGCGAACGCCTTCAACAACGCTGCAATGGGCTCCGACAAAGCAATCGTCCTCAATAATAACGGGGCGCGCATTGAGCGGTTCTAAGACGCCTCCAAGAACAACATGCGCCGAAATATGACAATTTTTCCCTACCTGCGCACAGGCCCCCACAAGCGTGAACGAATCAATCAGGGTTTTTGAATCGACATACGCGCCCACGTTCACAAAACAGTTCATAAGAACAACATTACGGGCTAAAAACGCGCCATAGCGCACAACGGCACCGGAAACAACGCGAATCCCCGCGTTTTCAAAATCGGCCTGAGTCCAACCGGCGAATTTGAGGGGAATTTTGTCATAAGTTCCCGCCGAAAGCAGGGCACACGTCGCCTGCGAAAAGCAAGAACAAACAGCTTTTTTGAGATCTTCGTGAACAATCCACGCCCCCTTTTCTAAGGTGCAGATACGTTGCTTCCCTGAATCTAAATCTGAAAAAATCGCACGGATTTCAGGAGATACAGAGCCAAAACAGGAAGCTTCCATAATTTTTTCTTCGCATCTCCAGAAGTAGGTCCATCCTAACATTTTTGGAACAGCGAGCCAAATGGTTCGCTAAATATTGTGTAAGTTCACAGTCAACCCTATTTTTTGTTGGAACATTTTGGGAAAAACTCCGTTGTAAACGACTTTTTGTTGAAAACGGTCGAGTTTTCCACGAAAATGTCCCAACATCACAACAACAACAGCCTCTTTTCCTAAAAAATGCTTAAAAAAGAACGATCTCAAAATCTCTT
>BNTO01000189.1 GCA_025996655.1 Alphaproteobacteria bacterium | reverse complement strand
CAAAAAAAAAGAAAAGCTCCCAAAGTCATCATCTGCGCCGTTATGAGGAAGATGATGCACATCTTTTTTGGTATGCGCAAAGCGCAACAAGACTTTAAGGCACATTTAGCTTTTAAAAGAGAGATCGTGTAAGTGAAGTATCCTTCTTAAAAAAAGATTTGACTCTAAACACGGTATCTATTAAGTGATAAATTGAGGTGTAGGCTTGTCTTCATAATGTTTCCCTGAAAGGACGCGACAAACTTAGGAAAAAAAATTCAATGAACGGGTGGCTGCTTTTAGACAAACCTCAAGGATGGACGTCAACACACGTAGGGACGTGGGTCAAAAAAAATTGTGGCGTCAAAAAAGTCGGCCATGTCGGAACGCTCGATCCTATGGCGACGGGTGTTTTGATTTTGGCACTGAATGAGGCGACGAAGCTTATTCCTTACTTAAACGAAGGCGCCGCTTGCGCAGAGGGGCAAGCGGAAGGAGGGACCTCTGAAAATTCGCCCCCTTTTTTTCCGCCCCCGCGCCAAAAAACCTATGAATTTGATGTTTGTTTCGGAAAAACGACAGATACACTCGACTCTGAGGGCGCCATAACAGAAGAAAGCCGCGCCCCGCTGCCTTCCAAAAAACAGCTTCTTGAAGCGTGTGAGCCAATGGTCGGGCCGCAGGAGCAAATCCCGCCCCTTTATTCCGCGCTTAAAAAAGGGGGCCGACGCGCCTGCGACTTGGCCCGTCAAGGCGTTCCTGTCACCTTGGCGCCACGCCGCATCTGGATTCATTCTTTAAAATTGGTGGATTTCCCCGAAAACGCAGAAACCGCACGTTTTTGCGCCACCGTTTCGCCGGGGACGTATGTGCGCGCTTTAGCGCGGGATTTGGCTTTTCGCGTCGGAACGCTAGGTTTTGTAACGCATCTGAGGCGCTTGCAAGACGGAAATGTCACGGCAAGGGCTATAATTTCTCTGGAAAAATTAGAAAATTTGGCGCATAACTTAAAGTGGTTGGAGGTTCTTGTTCCCATGGAAGCGCTTCTGGGCGACATCCCGGATGTTTTTGTGTCGGAGCGAGAGCGGAAGGACCTTCTCTTGGGGCGGCCTGTTGCCGCGGGTGGCGTGCAGGATTCTTCTGCTGTGAAGATTTTTTTTCATAAGCAATTGATCGCCATGGGCGCTGTTCGTGGAGGCGTTTGCTTCCCAAAACGTGTTTTATGTTTTTAGTGGAGTTTTAAGATGTCGATTACAAAAGAAAAAAAGCAAGAAGTTATTCAAAAGTTTGCAACAAAATCTGGGGATACAGGTTCCTCCGACGTGCAAATTGCGATTTTGTCGGAGCGTATTAGCAATTTAACCGAGCACATGAAAACGCATGAAAAAGATTTTCATTCGCGTCGCGGTTTGTTGATGCTGGTCGGGCACCGCCGCCGCCTCCTGGATTATTTAAAGGAGAAGGACGATGCACGCTACCAAAAACTCATAAAAACTTTAAGCCTTCGCCGTTAATTTTACCGGTAAGACGTATCGCTCGACGGGCCTTCCGTCAAAAGAGACAGAGTTGTTTTCATTTTTGCAACGTCGGCCAAAAGCGTTGTTATCTGCGTACGCTGCGCTGTGATCTGGGCGTTTTGCTGTGTGAGCTGCGTATAGAAACTTTCGTTGTCGTTTTGGAGCGCTTCGATTTGTGCTTTTTGCGCTTGACTTTCGGCAACAAGATTGGATAGCGCCGGGACAAGAGTTTCGACAAGCTGTGTCAACGTCGCAAGAGCCTCAGAATTGGTCGTTTGGTTCGTAGAAAGACTTTGCAGCGTCTGTTCCACACTTTCTTTATCCGCAAACGTTTCGATTTTGTCTTCTAACGAATCCAAGCGTTCGTAGACAGGTTCTGTTTTGGGCGAGACTCCTAAAGCGGTTGTGATATTTTGCAGCGTTTCGGCATGCGTTTCTAGGGTGTCCGTGTGTTCTCCTAAGGTAGCCGTATGTTCCCCAAGCGTTCCTGTGTGTTCCACTAAAGAGGCAGCGTGTCCCGCCAAAGAGGCGGTGTGCGCAGCTAAAGTGCCCGTATGACCCTGCAATGTTCCCGCCTGGCCTTCCAAGGAAGCTGTATGCTCCGCTAAAGTGCCTGTAAGAGCCTTCAATGTTTCTGCCTGGCCTTCCAAGGAAGCTGTATGCTCCGCTAAAGTGCCTGTATGAGCCTGCAATGTTTCTGCCTGGCCTTCCAAGGAAGCTGTATGCTCCGCTAAAGTGCCTGTATGAGCCTGCAATGTTTCTGCCTGGCCTTCCAAGGAAGCTGTATGCTCCGCTAAAGTGCCTGTATGAGCCTGC
>BNTO01000188.1 GCA_025996655.1 Alphaproteobacteria bacterium | reverse complement strand
GACGATGCCGAGGTCGAAGAGAGTGTCCTAACCGAGATATGTTCGACCCCTAAAGAAATAGAAGAACTCAGAGAAAGATTAAGTCATTTCAAAAAGTTTGCGGAATACGGGTTCGTATCTAAATTGGAAGGATTTTTTAAGGGAATGGATATTGAGGTCGTGAATACGGAATGTGGCGACGAAGCGATATTACGTTTTAATAATAGAGAAGATCTAAGACGAGCCCTCTCTATGCCCACAACAACCTACCTGTTTCTTCTTTCCTATCTCATTCAAGCCAAACACTGGATGGGCGAGTGCCAAGATTCTAGCCTAGGGAACAAGAAAAAAGAAAAGCGGAAGAGGAGTTTTGTTGAGACTGTCAACATTTTTTCAGCAGGGGTCGAACCTCAAGATAAGCGAGGAAATCTCCCTCATGCTTGGTGGAGAGATCCTGTACTTTTTATCGAACTTGTTGAGGCAGATCTTTTAACATCGTCTAGTGATCCTAGATTAAAAAAAAGACCAAGACCATTGCCTCCGTCAACGACTTTGGACCTTCTTAACGAAGTAAGAGTCAGATTTAATCGTGACTTGGGGAAAAATACCCTGACGCAGTCTATTGAATCTAGACGTATCGTGCTTAAAAAAGGCTCCCAAGAATCGCGAACGCCGAGTTCTAGGGACCGTTTGAAAGAAAAGATAATTACCTTGAATCGTCATTTCAAAGCAGGAGGACTCAAGTTTTTGAATCCTGAACTTTTTGACAAAGGACCTAAAGTCTCTTTGTTTATCGTGCTCTGTCGACACTTTCCAGAAACGTCCCCAAGCGATCCCTCCTTTTATTGTGCCCATTCCAGTTCGGCTGGTTCTCTCTTTGTTTCTTTTGACCGTCCCCAACCAGATTTTTTTATGCCCTCTGACGTTATAAAAATGGAACCTTTTTTGGATGATCTTTTGCCTTGGCTCTTATTAGAGTGGATCCCTTCACGTACAGTGCTTGGACCGACAAAATACGCTTACTTTCCTTTAAAAGAGAAGGAGGTAGAAGAACTTGCAAGAGAGGAGATGTACCATTCGCTTTTAAAAGATGAGATGCAGAGCTCACCTGAACTCTTGGCCTTCGCAGTAGCTTGTCTAGGTGGCACCTTAATCTCTTGTCTAGAAAAAGGCCTGAATAGAACGTCTATTAGTAAACTGAGAAGGACTGTCTATGAAAATATAAAAAACCTTAAGAGCTTTAGCCAGTTCTCGGCGCTTCTTCTTAATATTGCCTACTTCCTCCGAGTCAAGGAGTACAGCGGAGCTAGTCTTGTCAATGGATTTCAAGAACGTTTAACGGACATGTACATGTACATTGCCCCCCTTATAAGGGAAAGCCTAGAAAATCTTAGAATAAATCCTAGTTATAAAAACATAAGTGCCTATTTGTATTGGTGCCGGAATCTTTTAATGTGTTACGTCAAACAGATTGAGTCCGAATCCGAGTCCTCAAGTTTTCCGAATTTGTTAAGTCCTTCTAGTGCGAGTTTGTCAGCTTCACCTAGTTCACCGGATTCACCAAACTCCCTCAGGTCGGCGAGCCCCAGTAGTTTCTCGTGTTCTTCTCTCTCACCAGCCTCCTTCAGCTCCTCAAGTTCTTCGAGTTCCTTCAGTTCCTCAAGTTCTTCGAGTTCATGGAGTTCCCCAAGTTCATGGAGTTCCTCAAGGTCATTGAGCCCCAGTAGTTTCTCGTGTTCTTCTTTCTCACCAGCCTCCTTCAGTTCCTCAAGCTCTTCGAGTTCTAGTAGTTCTTCGAGTTCCTTCAGTTCCTTCAGTTCCTCAAGCTCTTCGAGTTCTAGTAGTTCTTCGAGTTCCTTCAGTTCCTCAAGCTCTTCAAGTTCCTTCAGTTCCTCAAGCTCTTCGAGTTCTAGTAGTTCTTCGAGTTCCTTCAGTTCCTCAAGCTCTTCAAGTTCCTGGAGTTCCTCAAAGTCATTGAGCCCCAGTAGTGTCTCGCGTTCGGACCTCTCCCTAGCCTCCTGCAATTCTTCAGGTCCATCCAGTTTTTCAAGCTCTTCAAATCCACCAAATCACTGGGGGTTCCCATTTTCTCCCTTTACACTTCCTTTGACTTGCTCTTTGGAAGGGAGTTTACCTCCGCAAGTTTTTACCCTACCTGGCCAACCTGCAGCTGCTCAGCCTGGTCCGCCTCCGCTTTGGCAGGTCCGTTTGCAGCCGCGAGCCAAACCCTTCCCGACTTCTTTCCGTCCTCGAATGAAATAAGGCTGATTTTGCCTTTACGTAAACCCTACGCCTCAACGCAGAGCTTTAGCCTTTGCTCAATGTCATCGGAAAAATTGGAGAGGGCCATGTTAACGGCAACACA
>BNTO01000187.1 GCA_025996655.1 Alphaproteobacteria bacterium | reverse complement strand
TTCGCGTTAAGGGAGAAAATGTCTTGGGGATAGGAAGACCTTCAAAATTCTCTCAGAACGTACCAGAAACAAAAGGAAAAGGTACAATGTGAAGTTCAAGATCATTGCTGGAATCGTCCATAGGAAAGACGGATTCTGCTGAGGGAAAAAAAGGAAAAGGGGAGACTGTACCCTTTTTATAGAGATGACGAATCAAGGGCTTTTACAGGAGGTCTAATGAAGATCAAGAAATGCATCATAAGGAAGAGAATTTTAAAATATCGGAGTACTAGCTTTTAAGCGCTATTCCGCTTTGCAAGCGTGATAGCATCACTACCGCCTTGCAGGCGGTAGTGGTTGATCATACTTTTCTTTTATTTACCATTATTTAACGTTTTTCTGATAACCTACAGACTTATGTTTGTTTCGCCGCATATTTTGAAATAATTTCCTATTTTTATCGGATGAAGTATAAATTCCCAGAAATTCTCCACCCCCACGGGGGCCGAGATTTTCTAAGGCAGTGTCATCCCCAATTGTGTCACGGTCGCTTTCGTGACCGCTGCTTTGGTTTCGGTATTTTTCTTTTCCTCGGCATTATTTTCGCCTTCAGGCGCACTTAATTCCGTCAAGATCACAACGGCCGTTTGCACCAAATCGGCGGACTTTTTGTGTTGAGGATATTCATTCCCCAGCGCAATCCACGACTGTATCTCCCCGACATCGGGTTGAATTTTTTTATCTAACACAAGCAACGCCAAGTTGACGGCTGATTTCAACAGGAGGTCCTCTTCTTTCGCGTTGTCCTCTTTAATACAAACCCTGTAATGGTGCGCGGCATTAGCGTAGCTTTGCAGCTTACTGTACGCTAACCCGGCATTGTAGCGCGCCTCCTTGCAGCCGGCATCGGCGGCTTCACAAAAATATTTCGCCGCTTTTTGAAAACATTCCTGAACCTCGGGCGCATTCTTGTTTTGTTTTTCCGCGGTTTCTCCCAACGTATAATACGCCGCAGCAATTTGGTTTAAAGCCGAAGAACTTCCCGTTTTGATGTTTTTCTCCCACACGCTAATAGCCACTTTAAGAGCGTTGGAAACGCCTTTATCGTTTTTAGGGGAAGGCGCGCCGGCCACCGCATGGGAGGCTAAGGCCCCTTTATCCGCATTCCCCTGGGGATGATTTTCACTTCCCTGGGCCCAAACCCCAGGACAACAAAGGCCAAACATTATTTTACGGGCTAAAAACTGAGCCATAAGCCCCCCTTTTTCAAAAATTCCTCCCCCTCTTATAGCAAGTCTAGATCACTTTTTGAAAACTTGGCTAGAGGGGTCGGGGTGGTTTTGAAAAATTTTTTGGGAGGCGCGTCCAGAGGAAAAACTTTCCGCTTCTTTTAAAGTTTCTAAGCTTTCGCAACATTTTTGCGTTTTTTCCACCCTTTTCTCAAAAGAATAAGCGCAAGAGCCAGCCCCACAAGAGAAAGAATCCCAATTTGAACGTAGTGCATTACACTTGTCTCCGCGTTTTTCGCCCCCACAAAAGTGTCGCCTAACCAATAGCCGATGCTGCAACTGATGGTGGCCCAAAGAAAAGCAGAAATAGCATTTAAGGGAATAAAACGTCGCGGTAAAATGCCGCACAAGCCAATAACGACGGGGCTCAGAGCACGGATGCCGTAGACAAAACGGAACGATAAAATAAACCAGATGTCGTACCTTTTAAGCAAAATAACGGCCCGGCGGGATTTGCGGTAAAGCCTTGGGAAGCGTTCGGAAATAGGCTTGTTGGGATGTTTCCAAAGAAAATGTCCATAAAAATAGAGGCCTTGATCGAGGCAAAGTGTCGTCAAAAAGGCGATAAGCCAGATGTTTCGGAGAGACAAATAATGGGCAGCAGCCAGGGCGCTTGCCGTCAGTATAACCGTTTCGCCTTCAATGAGTGAGCCCCCAAAAACAATCAGATAAGCCAAATGAGGAGACGTTTTTAAAGCTTCTAAAAAATCAATCATGAAAAAAGGGACTCCCGCGAGAATACCGAGAGTGTAGCAAACCAAGCGCTCCGGTCAAGAGGTTGGCTGAAGGGGAGCGCGTTGCCGCGTTTTTTCGTCTCTCTTGAAAGGTTGCGCCCTCCCCCCCCTCGAAATAACACAAAAAAGTTAAAAGATCATAAAGAAACAAAGCTTGTGTTCAAGGCCTTTTCAAGAGATACAAAAATAACTGTCAGCGCAATTTGAGAATGTCATGTTGTGCAATTTAGGAATGTTATGTTTCAGGTCCCAAAAAGGATCCTATAACTTTGGTCAAGTTACGGATTTGTTGAGGCAGGAACAATGTCATGGGTGTTTCGTGAAAGGGACATGGAGAGACTCTATGTATTGTGCCAAGTAAAAG
>BNTO01000186.1 GCA_025996655.1 Alphaproteobacteria bacterium | reverse complement strand
GTTGGGACGGATAAGTTGGTTCATGAACATTTTTTTGATTTTTTTACCAAAACGAACCTCATTTTACCAAAAACTCGAAGCCAAAGTTGACCTCTTTCGATGGGGGATGAGAGGTTTCAACAGGGCCAAGTTTTAGGATCGTGTCTCAAAAATTGTTGAGAAATCTCTTCTTTTCTTGTTTTTTGGTTATCTAGGACTTCGCACACTTTTTTTGAGCGAAGAGGACGTCTCCCGTAATAATACGCCCTTTAATATTTGTTTCTTTTAAAAAGCGAACAGCCGCTGAAATCTCATTTTCACCTTCTTTCCTTTTCATCTGTGCTAAAACGTGTTGGTTATTTGTTAGGAAAAGTGAAAGCAAAGGCACCAAGGGAACAGTATCTTGGTGCGTCCCTCTTAAAGTTTTTTCCTCTAAAGCGCTATGTTTCCCTTGGGAATCTTCTTTCGGATACAAGCAACGGCATCCTCGACGGAGGGGAGCGAGAGCCTTCGAAGAAGGTTCGAAAGTGTTGCAACGGATGGAAGGGTAACCTTCGTAAACCCTAGGGATTTTCTAGCTGTTGATGGCAAACGACGCCCTCCCTGCACAATCTTTTTTAAACTGTTGTTTTTATCAACAAGTCCAACCGCTCATAAATTGAAAAGGCTCGGTAAAGAATACCGACGTCCTGAGGGGCTTCTAGGATCTTCAATCTTGCTCAAGACCTCTTTTAAAGTAGTCCTTGAACAATACCACTGTCGTACCTATCCTTGACTTGAGTTATATAACTTTTTCCCTAGAACTAAAAGACCCTGGTTGCGCTTTGAGCCTACCAAAAAAGATGGGCCTCCTCTTCCTCATAACGGCGCAGATGATGACTTTGGGAGCTTTTCCTTTTTTTGCAGCCTATTGACAAAAGGCGCGAAATCTTTATTGTCATTCTTTACAAAGAGTGCGAGCCTCTACAAAGTTTTTCGCACCGAGGGAACCCCTGCTTTTGATAGGTGAGCTTTGCGTTTTACAGAACTTCCTGACTCAAAAGCAGACGGAGTCACGTCCGCAAGAGCTGTTAGCCTAGACCTTTTCTCCTCTCAAGGTGGATTTTCTTTCGTCTGTTTTTCTGTCCTTCTTTCAAGTTTTTTGAGGACTTCTTCCAAATTTTGTCGTTGTATAGGAAAACCCTCCTCATAAAGAAACGCGGCGCAATCCTCCAGTATCCCTTGTTGCACAAACATGAGGCTTTTCTTGACCTTGTTTCCCGCATCCTTCAACGAGGAGTTCAAAGCCTTCCCGAGAATGGGGAACGTGTTTTCCCTTGTCTTGACGGGTAAAAATAAGGCAAAGGTCCCATGTCTCTTTTGAAACGTCAATCCCTAAAAAAGCTTGTGTTGGCATCCTACCCCTCCTTTTTGATAACTTCCGAGAGAGCGAGGTTCGTCTTGGTCCTACAGGGTCAACGCCCTAAGATACCGTTCCGCCTCTCTCAGCCTACCGAGTAGGGATCAAAATATTTTTAACAAACTCGAAAGTTTCAGACGTGTTACAGATTCACCACCTCTCTGTGGCCGTTTTAGCTCATTCCTGTCACATGTGAAACATACAAGACGTGACTTACACAAGGCTTTTTTAGGGGATGGACAGAAACGCAAAAGACTTCCATACTAAAACGTGGTTTTTTTTCAAAAGAGCACGAGAATATGGCTTCTTTTTTAGAAGAATTAAAGAATAGAAAGGGAAACAGTTCTCATTCTCAAGATTCCTGTCAAAAAAAGTCCAAGAGAAAATTGTCCTCGTCAAAGACTTGGAATTTCTTGTTATGTCTTGGCTTCCTGGCCGGTTGCTCCTCTCTTGATCTCCCCAAAGTCGCCCTCAAAAAAATAATCGTATCCGCTCAATCGGGCGCCAACAAAGACTTAGTGACGCTGGTTCACTTTGTTTTCCCAAAAACAGAGGACCTCTATAAAGATTTGAAAAAAATGGACGCGACGACCTATTTTGCCGTAGCCAACCAGCTGGCCGCAGATTTTGCTAGCGACTTAGAAATTATTCCCATTGAGATTGCTCCTGAGATGACGGTCAAAGAGAACGTGTGCTTAAAAGATTTCCGTTCCAAAGCCGTGTTGGTTTTTGCGCGCTATGACGGCAACCTTCCGGGCGTCCACAGAGAGGAATTAAGAGTTCGCGAATCAAAAGTGAATATTTCCTTGGGGCGGGCAGGCTTTGTTGTGACCTATTAACGCGAATAAGGAATGAGGCTAGTTGTCTAGTCCCAAATTCTTGTTGTATAATTCTTGAGCAAACTCCGTCGACTCTTTCCCCCTCTTTTTAGCAACAAATTCTACGGGGGTAAACCCTTTTATCGCCTTCAATCTTTTCCCCAAGTTATA
>BNTO01000185.1 GCA_025996655.1 Alphaproteobacteria bacterium | reverse complement strand
CAGCTGTTCTAGCTGTCGTTTCTGCAACAAAAAACTCCATTAATTTTAGCTGTTCTTTTTTGCTCAATTTGCAAGGTCTTACGTCCATACGCGCACCTTAACATAAAAATGTTAGGTGTCAGCCCCTAAATTTTTTTTTTGAGGAGTTAAGTAACCCCCGCCAAGAACAATTTTAAAGTGTGGACCAAACGCACCCAAGCCGTCGCTGCCCAGAACTTGTTTAAATTTTTCTTTTCCTTCTTTATCAGGCGGGGTAATTTTCAAATAATCGTCCCCTCCGCTAATTCCGACGTAAAACCCTGTTGCCTGTCCAGGCGCCGCTGCAAAACACAGCACCGCAGTTGCCTTTAATAATTTTGAAAATTTCATAAACAATACACGTCCGTTACTCTGGGTTCATTTTAAAGAAAAAAGCGCAGGAAGCCAAGGAAGTCGATAGATACAACTATTTTAATAACGGGCGCTCCAATAGCCTTCCTATCCCAACGTATGCCAAGGACAATATCAAAAAATAAATAAAACTTTAGACAAATTTTAATAAATATATAGATTTAAATATTCCTTGACTATGATTAATAGTGTGTTAAATTTAAATATTGGGGCGCAATATCGCTCTAATAGGTATTGTTGACGTATAGGATGTTTTTATTCAAAGGACTGGCGAACAATAATGACAGAACAAGATTTTATTCATGAAATGACTCGTAAAAAAAGTCGATATTATGACAAAGCATTTCAAAAACTTTCATCTGGTTGGATCAGTTGGAACTGGAGTGCAGGTTTCTTTAGCATTTTTTGGCTTATTTTTCATAAAATGTACAAAGAATTTTTTCTGACTTTACTTGCTGTTTTTACATCAGGGGGCTCCCTTTCGTTTTTTGGCCAACATGACAATCATTGCGCCGTACTTCTTGGAGAAATAAGCGGTGTTGCTATTACTCCCCAAAAAAGCGGAGTTACATTTTTATCTATGTTGCCTGTCTTTCTTCTGCCTCTCATCTTTGGGTTGTTCGCGAATAAACTGTTTTTTCGGTCTTTGCAGAGAAAAAATAGGCGGGGGTATCATCTTTTACAGGAATACAGGAGAACAGACACGTTAAGTTTGGGCATTATTTTTGCGACTCCTTTTGTAGTGATAATCGCATCCCTACTTTGTATATTTTTTTAAGCAGAGGCTTTATCCGCTAGTATTATAGTAGGGTATATCAATCTCATGCTACTCTTAACATTTTTTATCAGAATCATAAAGGTCAGTACAACGGATCTCAAACAAGCAAGAGGGGCTTTAATTAACCAATTCGATACAATAGAAAAGACAGGAGAAGACATTTTGATTCAAAAAATGACCGGCGCAAAAAGTTGGTATTACAATGAGGCTTTTAAAAAGCTTTCATCCCGTTGGATCAGTTTGAACTGGAGTGCCGCTAGCTTGGGCTTTTTTTGGTTTGTCTATCGAAAAATGTATAAGGAATTTTTTATAATAACAGTTGCTAGTTTAGCATTAAGCTTACCATTATCTTATTTCAATATGGTAGTTGGGCCGGATATGTTTCAACAATAAAAGAAGCGGTGGTTGCTCAAAACATAAAAAGTACCATAATATGGCGAGATACACTGTTATGTCTACTGCCTTTTATTCTTTGGGGTATCCTCTGCGGGTTGTTTGCGAATAAACTTTTCCTCCGTTCTTTACAAAAAAAATGTAGGAGGGGCTATCATCTTTTACCGAAATACAAGACTACAGACTGTTGTGGTGCGTGGATGCTTCTCTCTTCCATGTTTTCAGGTATAGCTATTGGAGGCATGCTGACGCTATTTCTCAAATTAGATGATTTAGTCGCCGGTGCTCTGATGGTCATAGCCTTTTCTATAATTTTTTTACTGTTCCATATCAGGACCATAATCGTCTGCATGATTGATTTTGTTCGAGCGAAAAGAGCTTTGACTTGTCAACTTTCATAATTGTCTAGCCGAAAAAAAACGAAATAAGATGTCCTTAGGATTAGTTAAGAAATAACTTGAATAATTGCTCGTATCGAAGTGTGGGACGAATAGGGCATTCCCAGGCAACGCGTCTATGTTATTTCTTAAAAGGTCTTAATGCCACTAATTTTGTCTGTGCAAAAAAACTATAACAAGCTATTTTTCAAGAAATTAGCAAAAATCGAGAAGTGCCGGCCCTAGCTGCCAACGGTTTTGGTAGAGACTCGCCCCTTGGGACTATGTATACCACGTTTCAGCTCACTACGTAATCCTAACGCGTCGTTTTTAATTTAAAGGTATTCCCCCGTCAGGGAGATTTAACAAAAACAACCGTAGCTTGTTTTTGAAAACCTTGACATTCACTCTTTGTGCGTTATTCTCAACCTG
>BNTO01000184.1 GCA_025996655.1 Alphaproteobacteria bacterium | reverse complement strand
AAGAATTATAATAAAGATTTCGCGCCTTTCGTAGATAGACTGCAAAAAAAAGGAAAAGCTCCCAAAGTCATCATCTGCGCCGTTATGAGGAAGATGATGCACATCTTTTTTGGTATGCTCAAAGCGCAACAAGACTTTAAGGCACATTTAGCTTTTAAAAGAGAGATCGCGTAAGTGAAGTATCCTTCTTAAAAAAAGATTTGACTCTAAACACGGTATTTCTTTAAAAAGTTCTCTTGCTCTCTGAGCTATGGCTCCCGTAAGAATTCTATAACGATACTTCGTGCAAAATACAACGTGGTATAGCAATTCGTACGTGCTATGGGAACCTTTCTTATATTCTATAACGAAAATCATACTGAAGTTCTCGCCTAAAGGCGAGGGTGTTCAACCATCCCGCGTAACTACATAAAACTGGGGGCCACGTAGAGTGGAAATCCTCCGTATTCCCTGTAAAAGCCCAACATGGAGATAGTGGAATGACTTTGATTAGAAACGGTTGCATAACTGGTGTCACCTCCCAAGGATGCGACGGAATCTTGCTGGGTCCAGCCTTACTAGAAGCGGACTTGATGACCTTAGCCGCCAAAATTAATGCGACACCTGATTAATTCACGCGTTTTTAAAAAGTCTTGATCCTTATTCGCATCGTTAAAAAGGATGCGGTAGCCCAGACTTTCGCAACACATCCAATGTTTTTGCCTTTGCCGCTAAGCTGTCTTACCATGCAAAGACACGGGACGGTTTTCTACGCCATTTTTTTATGAAAATGCTCTATCTTATTGACGTTTCGGGATTCATCTTTCGCGCTTTTTATGCGTTGCCTCCCCTTGTGCGCCCCGACGGCACGCCTGTAGGAGCCGTACTTGGATTTTGTACTATGCTTCTCAAATTGCGCGACCAAATTTTGGAGAGGTCGGGAGGCGAGGCCCTTTGGTGCGGGGCCTTTGACGTTTCGCGCACGAATTTTCGGCAATCCTTAGACCCCTCTTATAAAGCCAATCGCAAAGACGTTCCTCCGGAGCTCATCCCCCAATTCGCGCTCATTCGTGAGGCCTGCGAGGCGTTTGGCTGCCCTGTCAAAGAGGCGCCGGGATTTGAAGCCGATGATGTTATTGCCAGCTACGTCAAGAAAGTGCGCAAAAACAAAGGGAATTGCGTGGTTGTGTCTTCGGACAAGGATCTTATGCAGTTGCATGGCGAAGGCGTAGAAATTTTCGACCCTATGAAAGCAAAATGGATTCAGCCAACGGATATTCTGGAAAAGTTTGGCGTTGAAGCGAAGGACGTTGTGGATGTTCAGGCTCTCGCGGGGGATCCTTCCGACGGCGTTGTGGGCGTTCCGGGGATTGGCGTCAAAACAGCCGCCGAGCTCATTCGGCAATTTGGTTCGCTCGAAGTCCTTTTGGCAAATGCGCACACGCTTTCGCAAACGCGCCGCCGTGCTTTGTTAAAGGATTATGCCGAAAGTGCGCTCTTAGCGAAAAAACTCGTTACCCTTTATTCCGATCTTGACTTTCCTCTCGATGAGGCGTCGCTTCAATTTCCCTTAAAATTATCCGAAGAACAGTGTAAAACGCTGAGCTCTTTTTTGGAACGCCAAGGCTTTACGGCCTTAAAGACGAAGATTTTAAATAAAATATAATGCCGCAATTAAAGTTTTGAGGTCTGATATGATGACGACTACTTAAACGAGAAAGAGGATATCGACCTTAGGAATTTCGTTTTAGAGTGCGAAGGTTCTTGTACCTTCGCAGGGGACCGAATACACCTTCACACACTTGTAAAAACTGAATGTTTAGAACTTTTCTTCGAAAAGTCTAAAATTGCGATATGTATAATCCCACTGCCGAACCATTCTCCTTGTCTTGGTTGAGAGAGATTTTGATGAGGAAGCCGGAAAGTATAGATTGTTTGTCTACCATGTGGATACTATAACGGCATCGGATTTTCATTATTGTGAGAAGTAAAGAAAACACTTACGTCGAAGCGGGCATGAGTATCCTATCAGTGTACCCATAACCTTGCCACCATCTCCCAGCGTGGGGAGTAGCGTAACCAGCTGGACGGAAATAGCCGAACGGTGAACGGTTCCCCATGTAAAATTTTTTTGATTGTTAAAGAGAGAGGTATATTGTGACTTCGTTTTGTAGCCGTACGTCTCGCCGTTAGAAATATCTCCAAGAGTTAAAGAGGAGTGGATATTAATAAGACCGTTGCCCGGCTCGGCGTCATCTTCGACCTTATTACCTTCCCTACCTGTCTAGTCCCAAATTCTTGTTGTATAATTCTTAAGCAAGATTATGAAGTGTGGAAGGAGGCTTTAGGAGACAGATTTACCACAGGAACGCCCGAACGACGGAGGCAATTCGTCTCGAAATTC
>BNTO01000183.1 GCA_025996655.1 Alphaproteobacteria bacterium | reverse complement strand
GAGGACTCAGACGATACTTTTTTGCAAGCTTGGCTATGCTCTCTTGACTTTGATGGATTTCGAGACGAATTGCCTCCGTCGTTCGGGCGTTCCTGTGGTAAATCTGTCCCATAAAGCCTCCTTCCACGCTTCATAATCTTGCTCAAGAATTATACAACAAGAATTTGGGACTAGACAGGTAAGACGCAAAAAATGAAACGCACCGTTTTTTAAAGAGGAGCCCTTAAATGTCCTGTAATCTATGCTATGCAAGGCCTTTAAGTCATGTTAAGTAAAGACCTGTGGGTCGTAGAGACTGAACTCGTAGGGTAGAATTCCTAATTCCTTGGTTCTTAAAGGCTTGTTTGTGACGGCAGGTTCTTAGGCAGAAAATTCAATCCTCGTAATGCCCCATACAAGATACGACGACAATGAGATTTTCAATTTCATGGATTTCGTAAATAACACGATTCTTTTTATCCAGTCGTCTTGACCACATCTCCTGTTCTTTGTATTTTAACCTTTCTGGTTTCCCAATCCCCATTCTTGGGTTATCCCTTAGGGACTTTAGGATGTTATTCAATCTTTCTGAACCTTTAGGATCATTTTTCTTCAGAAAAGCTTTTTGTTTGATGGACAAATGCGAAAAGCTAAACTCCCAATTTTTCATCGAGTTCTTCTATGGTTTTAAACTTTCCAACGTATACAACATCCCCTTTTTTCACCTGTCGTTCGGCTTCTTCATAGGATTCACGTGAAGAAAGATTGTTGTATGCGAAATCTTCTTTTTGCTGATGACGCATAGTTTTTTCGAATCTTTTTGCCCATATTTCAATTTGCTTGGTAACAGACCGCCCTTCTTCCTCAGCAATAGCGGATAATATCTGATACGCCTTGTCCGACAGTTTAATAGAATGCGCCATTTTTGCCTCTTTTCCTCTCACACCATACCTATAGTATAGTACAAAAGGAATTCTAAAAGAAGAGTTATCGTCTGGTTTTTGACCATCCGACAAAAATGAAAATGAATCGATTTTTTATGAAAAATCTAAATTTTTAACATGTCCTTGAGAAAACTTTTCACGATTTTTGAAAGGATTCTTTTTGCTGACCAAAAAAGGTTTGTTGAGTGGTAAGAAAAAAACAAAAAGTCCTTTTCTTGTGAAAACTCCTCCAATCCCTTACAAATCAACACTTTTAAGTATAATGAACATAGCTTGTAGGTTGCAGAGAATATCGCTTTTTAGAAGATTTTTCTTGTATTTCTAACTTTTTTCTGAAAATTATCAAAAAATAGCGAAAAAAACCCGTCTATTCCGCGTTAAGATCGGTTTTATTTTTGAAAAGGATGCGAATCTGGGGCACCATTGTTTTTCAGGAGAGTGTGTCTCCGTTCCCAAGCGCAATTTTGGGAGCCGAAAAACCCCAGGATACGCGCGGTCTAGCGGGTTTCTGATTTTTGGGAAAATCGGCAAAAAAGTCTCCATAACCGACAAATGCCCCATTTTTCTTCAAACGGAGACGAATTCTCTCCATACCCGTAGGTTAAAAAAAATCTTCCTTTTAAGCTCTGGAACCCTTATCTAGACTGCATTTGAGGGACATTTTACTAAAAAAAGGTTCCACCTTACGACAGAGTGCCT
This sequence comes from Alphaproteobacteria bacterium, assembly GCA_025996655.1. Classification (GTDB taxonomy): domain Bacteria; phylum Pseudomonadota; class Alphaproteobacteria; order BNTO01; family BNTO01; genus BNTO01. The sequence continues at coordinate 767 of BNTO01000183.1, read as the reverse complement.
TTCCGTTGTGCAGAAAAAGGTGGAACCTCGAACCTACGGCGTTTACTTATACGGTCCTTTTTTACTCGAAACCCTTGTGTTTCAAGGCGTTTGAGGTGTTCGTTTTTTTAATGATGCCTGTTCCAAAAAAGCAGCTTCTTGCTCGCGTCCATCAAGGGAGGGGCGTTTACGTTTGAAATCCCGCAAGGTCCACTTTACCCGTAGGTTAAAAAAAATCTTCCTTTTAAGCTTTGTAACCCTTATCCAGTCTGCATTTGAGGGACATTTTACTAAAAAAAGGTTCCACCTTAGGACAAAGTGGATTTCCGTTGTGCAGAAAAAGGTGGAACCTCGAACCTACGGCGTTTACTTATACGAACCTTTTTTACTCGAAACCCTTGTGTTTCAAGGCATTTGAGGTGTTCGTTTTGTAAATGATGCCTGTTCCAAAAACGCAGCTTCTTGCTCGCGCCAATCAAGGGAGGGGCGCTTACGTTTGAAATCTTGCAAGGTCCACTTGGGGGATAGCTTGCCGCGGATGATGGCCGATTTGATACGAGGGGACAATGCCGCCAGGAAGAGCCCGCGTTGCACGTATTCCTTATCGCATCCGTAGGCTTGGGCGACCTCCTCATTGGTGGAATATTCACCGACGTCTATCTTTTTTTGCCAAAGTTCGGCTTGCACCAAAGCCTTTAAAATCACGGGATCTTTCAAGTCTACGGGTTCTTCCTTTCGAACAAAAACTTGCGATTTACTTCCACGGTTATAAAAACTCCCCGGAATCG
>BNTO01000182.1 GCA_025996655.1 Alphaproteobacteria bacterium | reverse complement strand
GTGAAGGCTGTTGTTGAGGCCTTGCTCACAACACCAAGGGAATTCCTACCGCTATCAGCCGGCTAGGCGTATCCGTTTCGGGCTCATCGGGAAGGCTCAAGGGTGACATTCCTAAATGGCGTTGACATGTCGGCGCAAAAAAACTTGAAAAAAGTTTCGAACTGCAGTATTCAGCCTATAGGGGGAGGGATTGATTGAGTTTTTATGCGCGTGTTCTTTTCACTTACCGTTAGCATTTTAGCTATCAATGCTGCCTGATGAAAGGTACGACTTACACATTCTTTGACAAATCTCTTGAAAAACCAAAATGCCTGTGGGAAAAAGAGGAAGCTCTTAAAAACAGGACCGACCATGACCCAGCCCTTAATGCCAAAAGCAACAGCGATTTGGCTTATTGAAAATACGAAATTAACGTTTGAACAAATTGCAGCTTTTTGCGAACTTCACATTTTGGAAATTGAATCCATTGCCAATGAAGAGGGGATTCAAATGGTGGGGTTTGATCCTATTGCCTCTTCGCAGCTTACTTTTGAAGAAATTCGGCGTTGTGAGGCGGATACAACGGCGCAATTGCGCCTCAGTCCTACGCTTGATGTCGACCGCATGATTAACACAAACCGCTCTAAATATACGCCCGTTGTCAAGCGCAAAGACAAACCCAGTGCGATTCTCTGGCTTGTGAAGTATCATCCTGAGCTTTCCGATGCGCAGATTGGCAAATTTTTGGGAACGACGCGTTTAACGGTTCAGTCTCTTCGGCTAAAAACGCATTGGAATTATGCCAATATTGAGGCGCACAGCCCTGTCGCACTGGGCCTTTGCACGCAAGGAGAGCTGGACGCGCTTCTTCAAAAAAAAGAGGGATGAAGGCTTTTTGGGAAGAATGTCTGGACCACTTAAAGGATTCGGGAATTGAAGACGCGGGACGGGAGTTTTGTCTTTTAGGCGCCGCTGTGTGCGCGTGTTCTTATGAAGAATTTCGTTTCGGAAACGCCGGCGAAACGCTGACGGCGTTGCAAAAAGAAAAACTTTGGACCTTCGTTCAGCGACGTGCCCAGCATGAGCCTTTTGCAAAAATTGTAGGCAAGGCCTCTTTTTGGAAGTCCTATTTTTTCACAGGCCCACAAACTCTTGATCCGCGACCAGAAAGTGAATTGTTTCTTGAAGTCCTTTTAAAAATCTTTCGCCCCAAAGACCTCCCTCTTTCCTTTTTGGATTTGGGAACCGGAACGGGGTGTTTACTTTTATCAAGTCTGATGGAATATCCCTTCGCGCGGGGTCTTGGTGTGGATAGGAGTTCGAAAGCGCTGGAAATAGCACAAAAAAATGCTCATTTTTGGGGCCTTACGGAACGTTGTTCTTTTGAACAAGGGAATTGGAACGAATCCGTCAACGGTTTGTTCGACGTTATTCTCAGTAATCCGCCTTATATTCGTGACAACGAAACGTTGCCGCCTGATGTCCTTTTTGATCCGCCAGAAGCGCTTTTCGCGGGCCCGGACGGTTTGAATGCGTATCGCGAAATTTTCGCCAAAATCCTTAAAAACATGCATCAGCAAAGTCTTATTTTTGTGGAGATCGGTTTTCAACAGAGTCTTGCTGTCCAAGAGATCGCCATGAGAAGTGGGCTTTTTGGTCAAGGGGTTTTTGACGATTTTCAAAACATTCCGAGGCTTGTAGTTTTTGGGCGAGAGCCTGACCTTTTGAGGATTTCGCCTTCAGGAGAGATTAAGAAGCTGTTCGAAGGGAGGGAACAAGAAGATTCACTCTTCTGATCTCTTTTAAGCTTTAACGCTAAGGAAAAGAATTAAAATAGTTTATTAGAACTGTGGGAATAATCGTCTGTTTGACTTTTTCTTTACGCTCCTTATCTTCTTTCGTTCTTCCTTTATAAAGAGACTTGCCGGCTATGGTATTATCGGCAACATAAAGCAGCGCTACAGCTCGCTTTCCCGTTATTTCTGCTGCGCAAAAAAATGTTGCCGTTTCCATTTCTATAGAATCACAGCCAAGAGCCAAAATTTCATCAAGGTGAGCATATTCACCTAAAACAGTATCCGCGCTGAATGTTTTCGTTGTAAACACATTAAAACCACTCTTTCGAGTTTTTTCTTGGGCTATTTCATACATTTTTTGAAAGCTTTCCTTGTTCGGATGAAAAGCTTTCCCAAAAGAATCGTTCTGAGAAAGTTTGGCTCCACTTAAAAAACGATCAGCTCCGCAGCCACTCACAGAACATTGCGGGATGAGAATATCTCCAACTTTCACGTCTTTATTTAAAGGCCCTGTTGAAACCTAACAGCTCACCCCCCGAAGAAGAGCAAGAATGAGTTTTGCAAAATTTTTGTCGTAAAATCCGATTTTTAAAAGGAGAAAGTACGAAAAAGTTCCCTTTTTGACCTTTATCT
>BNTO01000181.1 GCA_025996655.1 Alphaproteobacteria bacterium | reverse complement strand
AACTGACTTCACCCCTAACTGCGCGGAAGCAGCCCGGAGGAATGGGACGAGACGCTTCTTTGGCCGGCCTAAAACCAACCGGGACGCCACCTTCCGTCGGACTTCCCCAAAAGGGCAAGAGACAGGGGGATTTGGGAAAAAAGGCTGAACCCATCTTGTCAAGGAGAGCCGGATAAGCAAAGGAAGAAATCCTATGCCGAGCTAGCGCCTCGGAATTAGACGATGTCTTCATGATCCTCTTAAAGGGTGTTTTTTGCGTCAAATCCGCTGCTTGTTCCTCACGTACGTTTAAGTACGCTCCGGACCTGCGCTGCGTTTTTCCTGAAAAATCCTCCTTTTAAAGGACATGTTGACAGCTACTAAAGCTCTGCGTTTTGGCCAGTATATTTTCAGGGGAAAAGGCAGAGCCTACGCATGAGATTTTTTTACTTAAAAATTACTTCGCTTGTTGCCGTCCATTACTGCTACACGCAAATGTAAATATTAAAGCAACATTGTATACTTGCGCCCTCTTTTTTTGTTTTTTGAAGGAATTCAAGAAAACTCTCCTACACAAACACTTTCGTTTTTGTCAAGAGAATTTCTCTTATGCGTAGGCCCTAGGGGAAAAGGCCCAAAAGCTTGTGTCCCTTAGTGTTCAAGGTACCAACGAAGCCGAGAACGGTCTCTTTTAGGAGGCGATCAGGGGCAAAGCTCTGAGCTTTTAGGCTCCCTCTTAAAGGTTAGAATAATATAACAACAAAATTTTACTTTTTGGTCACTATTTATTTGTTGTATTTTAACAAAAATATGCTATTTTAACTGGGTGGGCGGGAGGATAGGGAAGGCCCCTAACAGGCTTCCCCTGCCTCACGACATGTTAGGAAAAAGACTCAACTATGCTCTGTTTCAAAGGAGGGTATCTCTGGATTGTTTTGAGAGCGTTTCCGTCGTTTCCTAACGCGTCCTTCGGGAAAACCGCCGAACCGATAAGCGAAAGAGGAGGGGCTCCTTCGCTTATAATTTTATTATGTAATATTTTTACTTGTCTTTCAAGTATTAATAAAATATTTTTGCCAAAAAATAGGGCCGCCTTGCAGCGGCTCGTGAAATTTTGGTTGCGCAAGAGCCGCAGCATTGTTTTATCCGCAGCGCTTTCACTGTAAATTTTTCAACCTAAACAGGAATGTTCCCATTTTTATTTTTCAAAGGAGAAAATATGGTTTTACCTTTTTTATCAACAGCCCTCGGGCTCGTAGAATTTGCCCCGCGGTTGGCGAAGTGGCTTTCGGGAAAAAACGCGGAAAGTGCCGCCGAACAGGCGGTGCACTTGGCGAAAACCGTCACAAAAACGGCCACGCTTCCCGAGGCGCTTCAGGCGTTGGCGGCCGACGAGGGCGTGGCTCAGGATTTTCGGCGCGAGGTTTTCAAAATGGAGGTGGAGTTTGAAGTCGCGCTTTTGGAGGACCGCCAGAGGGCGCGCGAGCGGGATCTTGACTTTTTGCGGGCGGGGCACGCCAACCACAGGGCGGACCTTATGGTGATTGCGGCGGCGGCGGGGCTCGTGATGTGTTTGCTGTCTTTGGCGTTTTATTCGGAAGTGCTCCCTGGCGAGGCGGTGGGGATTATTTCAACCATTGCGGGTATTTTCGGGGGGTGCCTGAAGGACGCCTTCGCCTTCGAATTCGGGTCTTCACGCGGGAGTAAAATGAAGGATTCGACGGTTGCTTCGGCCCTTGAGCGGCTGCATGAGGCGTAACTTTTCACAAACCACCAACAATATCTAACCCAGATGAAAGGTCCGAATTTCCAAGAGATATGGTAATTTGGTGCTAGGAGCTCGTATTTTTCTTTCCTTTGGTTAAAAAAGAAACCAAGCCGGAAAGGGCGGGAGACTTTTTGAAAATGCGATTGGTTAAGGGAGGACTTTTTGTAGGGCTTTTAGCCGTAGCCGCTGCCTTTTTGAAGGGAACGCTTTCCCTTCAGACGCCCTTTTATTCCAAACAAGTTCGCCTCTATGTAGCGGCCGAATTCGTTTTGGCGGTTTTTGTTGTTCTGTTTGTTTTCTACTATTGCGTGCGAGGAATTCTTTCTTTCCCCGAAAAAATTCATCAAGCACGTGCCCAACAGCGCCAAGAGAAACAAAATCAGGCGCTCTTAAAGGATGTGTACCAAGCGGAGGCTTGCCTTTCTTACAACAGTCCGCCGGAAGACTTTTGGGCCAAAAGCGCTCAGGCGTTTTCGGATTCGGCTCTTACAAAATCGGTTTTGGCAAAACCGGTTAGGACAAAAAACGTTTCTTATAGCGATTTTTTTTGCCGCATCTTTTTAGCGGAAAAGTTTGCGGATCAGGAATCTTTGCGAAAAATGGGCGCTCTTCTTTTAGCACGCGCCGAATCCGCGCCTCTGGGCCATGTCATTTTAGCGAAAATTCATCATACG
>BNTO01000180.1 GCA_025996655.1 Alphaproteobacteria bacterium | reverse complement strand
ACGAAACTTAATTAATGGGGAATGATGACTCATTTTTTTAAAGAGAAAAAGGACCTTTTTTTCGTTTTTTTTCTGTCCATTTTTTTTTCAACAAGTTTTTCCTTGATTTTGTCTCATCAAGCCAAAGAAATCAAAGCCACGAAACGAGTCTCCTCCCAAATAGAGCGCATCGGGCTTCCTTAAAGGCTTACCCCAAATTCCACAGGCATGCGAAAAAGAAGCACGTAGTGTAAAAATAATATCCTTATAAATTTTTTGGTGAATGCTTCCACTCCATGTGTTGATCATATAGCGAATAGAGCCACCAAGTCCGGAGACTTTTGTTGTCCAAGCAATACGAAACCCTTTTGACGGTAACATTCTCCGGTTGCGCCGATCGTAGCTTAACGTATGCGTTACGGCGGAACCCCAAGCTGTTCCGTCTCCTCCGTCGGATTGAAAGAGTTTTTCAAACTCCTTCCCTTCATCCGTTTTTAAATATTTCTGCCAATTTCCTTCGGTTGCCGTTTTTCCTGTATCAACCTTTTTTTCTTTTTTTTCGGAAGAATATTCGACATTTTCACGGTGTAAACGGTAACCCCATGTTTGCGTAATTCTTGGAGAAAGGTGGTATCCCATCGTAACCCCAATTCCCGTCTGCGTTCTTTTTATATTGGTCATCTTTTTAGACCGCGTATGGAAAAGAGTTGCACTTCCGTAAATTCTGTTCCCAAATAAATTTGGTTCTGCCAATTCAAGAGATCCCTCAAAAACCTTTCCGGCATACCCCAAAGAAAATTCAAGCGATTGGCCTTTGCCTCTAAAATTCGGCTCAAAAATCCGGCCTTCAATACACAAATGATCCAACGAGGACCAGCCGCCCTTCACAAACGCCTCGCCCGTCTTCTCCTCGTCAACCGTGACGACAAGTACGGCATGATCCGGGTCGCTTCCTTCCTCAGGTTCGACGCGCACATTTTTGAAAAAGCCAAGCCCTTTGATGCGCTCTTCAAGTCTTTTCATTTTTTTCGTGTCATAAGGATCCCCCTCATTAATATCAATTTCCGCACGAATGACAGAATCTCTTGTGTGGCGATTCCCTTTTATCACAACTTTTTCCACAGAAACTTTGGGGCCGTCCTTCACAACAAAACAAACATCCACGGTTTTGGTGACAGGATCCTTTTTAAAAACAGGGGCCACCGCGGCAAAATTATAACCACGCGCCGTGGCTAAGGATTTTAAAATATCGCCACAAAGCTCAATCATCTGCCCATTAAAAAGGGCGCCTTCTTTGGCAATAATGCCCGCCTGCAAAAATTTGGCGTCGAGTTCGGGAATTTTTGATTCGACGGTTATTTTTCCAAATTTGTAAATTTCGCCTTCTTTCAAGTAATACGTAAGAAAGAAATTTTTTTTGTCTGTGCTCAACTCGGCATTGGCCGAAACAATTTCAAAATCCGCATAACCCAACGCCATATAATATTTCACAAGCATTTGCTGATCTTCGACAAACTTTTCGGGGTCATAAATTTTGTTGCGCGTTCCGCCTAGAAAACTTAAATGAAACCATTTTTTTTCCTTGATTTCCATAGATTCTCTGAGGTCGCTCGAGCGGAGCGCCTTATTGCCAATAAACGAAATCTTCCGAACATAAGCCGGTGAGCCGTCCTTAACTTCAAAAACAACATCCACATTATTGTTGGGCAACTTTACAATTTTGACGGTGACACTGGCGCTGAGGTATCCTTGGCGACGGTACATCTCCAAAATCAGCTGTTGTGTTTCTTGAATGGCCGGCTTGGAAAGAACTTGTCGTTTTTTGATCTTGACCATATCCTTAAGGGCGTCTTTCATTTTGAAATTCATCCCCTCATAAGCAATTTGGCGAATAGTAGGATTCTCTACAACGTCAATAAAAACAATATCATTCGAAATGAAGACGGAGACATCATCAAAATACCCTGTTTTGTTGAGGATTTTGAGGATTTGGTTCGAGGTCGACTCATCATATTCCGACCCACATTTGTAAGGAATTTCATTGCAAATGGCTTCTTTTTCAATATGCGCATTTCCTTTGATCTGAATGTCTTTAATCGTTTTTGAAAAGGCGAGAGGGAAACAAAAGCACCATGTCAAAAAACAAGACAATAAAATTTTTTTCATAAAGGTCAAGGCCTACTTGCAGGAAAAAAAAGAAAAAATATGCAGGGAAACTATAACACTCATGGCCTTTTGGATCAATGTTGTTATAATGCACCAGGGTTTTTACGAAAATCCCTTCGTTTTTAAGAAGGGGTTTCACAAAAAAATGGGAAAGGAGTTTTTTTATGGCAGAGACTTTAGGCCTTGCGGCAGATCAATTGAAATCCTACATCCAGCGTTTAGAAAAATTGGAAGAGGAGAAAGCGATTGCATCAGACGGCATACGTGACGTTTTGGCGGAGG
>BNTO01000179.1 GCA_025996655.1 Alphaproteobacteria bacterium | reverse complement strand
TTTTGAATTTTTTAGAAAAAGAGAGGATTGCTAGCGCTTAAAAAAGCAACCTACACTTAAAGTGAGCGAAACAGGGGGAGCGCTTTTCATTTTTTTCAGAGAGTGTTTTTGTTTAAGGATTTTCCTCATCAACAACCGCCCTAAAGCACAAAAAATCTTGACATGGCTTTCTTCTTGTTTTACAAATAAATGTTGTTTGTATTTTTGGTTTTTATTTATGTATAAAATTGTTATAAAAAAAAGAGTATTTTTAAGTTTGATTTTAACAAATTTGTCTGGAGGGACTGACGCTAGCGTCGTTGCGAAATATACGCTGGGCTGTCTTCCTTCACTCTACAAACCGACAAAACAAACGCCGTTCAAGATCTATGATCAACATAGGTCCGAAAAGACGAGCAGGTCTTGGAATGCGGCAAACAAACTGCAGGCCCCTATCTCCTTTGAAGTTGTTCGACTATCAAATCGCAGGAAAAAGACTTCGGAGGATTTGATAGAAATAGAGGAGTGGAAAAAAATCTATTCTACGATGCATTGGAACGAACGTGGTCCGTCTTGTTAGTCCTTTAAATCCTGGTATAGTAGGAAGCCCTCGACTATGCGACCTTGATACTATTACGAAACTAGAGGCTGAACTTGAGTCCCTAAGCAAGGATCCATATGTTCCTAAAGAGATTAGAGAATTTTATGGAAATCTTTGGCGTTCTTTTAAGGCCATTCGCGAGAAAACGAATTTTAACAGTTTGTTTGGAATTGCTTGCCTTAACGGCTACGCAGAAAATGTGAGAGTTCTTCTAGATGAAGCTTGGACCACTCTAGAGACTGGAGAAGAGAGGGCGGAACACGCGGCTAAGCTAGAAAGGACCAGGAAGGATCTGGACAGAGTAGAGGGAGACCTTGACAAAGCTAAAGATAACTCAGGTATGTTTGTGAACGTACTAAAACAAGTGCTCTCTCTGAGAGAATCTTTGACCTATCTTAAATTTAGGGTCGAAAAAAAAGAAGAAGAAACGAATTCAGACGGTGTCGAATCGGATACAGAAGATTCCGAGACAGAAAACAGAGCTCCTTCTGGAAGAGACTCGGACACCAGGTCAACAAACGCTGCTTCCTCTTCTGTTGTACCTGCCGACGACGATATGTATTCGGGCGAATCTGATGACGAGCTAACCGGACCAAGAACCGAAGCGGCCGCGCCTGTACTCTCTGGGACTACGCCAAAGAACGTTGATTCCTTTCACCAAACAGCGAATTCCGATATAGGGAAAATTAAGGCTGACCTCTATAAGCAATACTGCGACATCTACAAAAATGGATCCCAGCCATGGTATAAGAACCCCGTTCACTCTTATCTTAGTGAAGCCCTTTCTCAATTATCCAAATCCAAATAGACTTCGCATCGACGGGCACTTTTCGACGTCACGTTACGTGCCCTTCTTCTCTCTATTTAAAGTTATAGGAAAAGAGAGGACTGCTACTGCTTAAAAAAGTAAAAAACACTTTAGAGTGCGTGAAGCAGATTGAGGAAGTTTTGATTTTTTTCAGAGAGTGCTTATAATTAGGATTTTTCTTATAAAAAACGCTCTTGAAATATAAAAAATCTGTCAGCACAATTTAAAAATGTATTGACATAAAGTTCGAAATTTAATACCTTAAAGACTAATCTGGTTGGGCAAAAAATTATCTGGAGTATGACCAGCCTTGCAATTCAGTATTTGTTATGGAGTTTTATATGAAAATTAGAATGAAGAATTTATTACTTGCTTCCACAATAACGAGCGGAGTGTTCCCGTTGAATGGCGCGCATTACCTTAAGGGTCCTGAATCGGGTTGTGCTGGTGATATAACCCATGAGTTAACGGGCTGTATTCAGTTGGATCCCGACCGAAAAACTGAAATGAGTATTTACGAAGACTCCTACGTCGCTAACCAGCAAAAGCTCCATAATCGCAACAAGAAAGGAACACGAAAGGTAAGACACTCTAAAGGCGTTGTACGCGGAGATAAAAGCGTAGTTACATACCAGGATGGGGCTAGGTATGAAGGACAGTTGAACGAAGGAATAAAGGAGGGAAAAGGGACGCTAACATCGCCTGAGGGATTTACGTATGACGGAACGTGGGCGGGAGATATCCCTAACGGATATGGTGTAGAAAGATATGAAGATGGCAGAGTATTTGAAGGATATTGGACAAATGGTAGAGCAGTAGGAGTTATGAAATACCCTGACGGGAGAAAGTGCCAAGGAAAATTGGTGAATGGCGAAATGCCAAGTGGAACTATGATATGGCCTAGCGGCGATACCTATAGTGGAGACTTGGTTAATGGATTAATGGAAGGACGTGGCATCTATACCTATGCAGATGGCAATGTATTCGACGGTCAGTGGAAAGGTGGTGTACATGAAGGAAGCGGAATTTTTACGTGGTCTGATGGCAAACAATATGTTGGAG
>BNTO01000178.1 GCA_025996655.1 Alphaproteobacteria bacterium | reverse complement strand
TGTGTTGTGCTCGAGCCCACAGGGAGCTATGAAAGGAAATTGCTAAGGGCCTTGTGCGCTAACGCGTTAACAGCATCTATAGTGAATCCGTTTTATGTAAGGAATTTCGCAAGGGCTAAGCGAGATTGTGCAAAAACGGATAAGATCGATTCGAAAGTTTTAGCAGAATATGGCGAAAAAAGGAAGCCTAGGCTTTACATTCCAAAGGAAGAATATCGCTTTGAATGTGAGGAACTAACGCATCGTCAAGATGTTTTGGTAGAAACAATGACCAGAGAGAAATTACGCCTTGAGAAAGAGCCTCCAAGGATTATGGGGAAGAGTATCCACAAAGTCCTTAAGTTTCTTAGCGATGAAGTGAGCCTTCTCGACCGTAAAATACAGGAAAGATAATTTGAAATCGCCTCAATTTTTAGTATAGTTTGTGGTATAGCGACTGTTTGTTTTGTGGATACGATGGCATACTGTGTAGAGTTCAAAAAAAAGGTATGAGAATTTTGGGGAAGGGATAAAAACACCTTAAGAGGAACGGCAAAAGCTTTTAAGATTTCAACGCATACCCTAACCGCTGGAAACGCGAGTTTTCTCAAACGGGAACCTTTCAGAAAAGACCTGTCCGAAGGAAATTGTGAAAAATAAATTGTGAAACATTAAAGATCCTGCTTTCTGAAAAACCTGATATGTTTCAACGAGAAAGGACGGAAGCCTTCCTTGTTGCAAGGGGATTCCTACAAAATGCTCTGAAGAAACTTGATTTTTCAAGAAAAAAAAGTCAAAAATTTTCTCGAAAGAGATGACCATAAAAGAGCCGAATACGAAGAAAAAAGAGAATCCCTTTCCGAAAAGGATAGGGTTTATGTTGACGAAAGTGGGATAAAGGAATATTTGTACCGAGAATAGGGCTATTCAGACGTTGGAAACAAAATTCAAGGCAAGGTTCCTGGTAAAAAATGGGACAGAATCAACATAAGGGCAGGATATCTTCATAAAAGGATCATCGCAGAATGGGTGTATAAGGGAAAGGCAACAACGGCGTTTATCCTTGCTTGGGTCATCCCCTTTCTTATTCCAGCACGCAAGCCCGGACAAGGGATTCTTTGGGATAATGCGAGCCTACACAAAAGCACAACAAGTGAGGCGCTTATTGTTGCAGCCGGTTGTTCCGGCCTCTTTCTTCCCCCGTAAAAGAAGCGGCAACCTGTTAAAACAGAAATCCGCGTCACAAAAAAAGGAAAAATTGTTCACGTCTCCAAGACTCACCCCGGAAGTGCTCATGATTTTAAAGTTTTTAAAGAGGGAGAGCCCATTCCCAAAGATACAAGAGTTTTTTGCGACTCGGGTTATCAAGGCCTTCAGGATCTTCACCAAGCGTCGGAGTTTCCTTACAAAAAAAAGAAAGACAAACCGTTAGCTCCTGATGAAAAGGAGGTTAACGCTGCATTCTCTCGACTCCGCGTTAAGGGGAAAAATGTCTTTGGGGATAGGAAGACCTTCAAAATTCTCTCAGAACGCACTAGAAACAAAAGGAAAAGGTACAGTTTGAAGTTCAAGATCTTTGCTGGAATCGTCCATAGGAAAAACGGATTCTGCTGAGGGAAAAAAAGATCTATTAAAAACAACAAAATTGTCGAAAAAAAGGAAATAACCCATGACAAAAACTGAAAAAACCCTTGACCTTTCGCTTCGCGCTTTTCTGAGCCGGTTTCGTGTGGCGGTCGCCCTTTGCCTTTCTCTTGGGGGATGGTTCCTCTTTAGTCGCACGTATCTCTTTTTTCTCTTTTTTATTCCTTTTGGGGCCTCGTTTCCCAAGACTCCAGAGGAAGGCTTCTATCTTTATGGAGCGGTCAGTTCGTTTTGTAGTCTGTGCGCAGTGGCTTTTATTCAGTTATCGGCCAATTGGGAAGGGACCCATCTTCGAAAATCTTGGACCAAGAGCCTTGTAGCGGTGGTGCTTATCCACGGTTTGATGTTTTTGTTCCGAAAAGAACTTTTTTGTGAGTCAAGAGCTTTTTTTATTGGCATCCTTTGTTTTATGTTTTTTGTTCTCATGTTTACGGTTCCTCTAGGGAAAAAGAGAGACGATGGCTCAAGTTGGATGTCGATCTTTGTGGGAACCATGTTGAAACGCATGCTCCAAAGCATAGGCATCGCGGCTCTAACCGCTGGCTTTTCTGCTTCGTTAGCCGTGAATTCCGGGTTTTCAGAATGTGGCGCGGTATTTCTTAGTACTCTTTTCGTTTTCCCTTTCTGTTTCTGTCCTCTTTTTACTCTTTACCATGTGGAAAAAGATATTTTTGGGGCGGGAGGAACCAAAAGAAAAACGCATCTTTGGCATTATTGTGTGGAATTTCTTATCGTTCCTACTCTTTTCCTGAGTTATTTTACGGAATATAGGAATCTTATTTGTGCCCTTCTGAGCCCTCATTTCCTCGATTGGGGAAACCCTTCGGCTCTTGTCCTTTTAGGGATTGATTCTATAGGCGTGTACAT
>BNTO01000177.1 GCA_025996655.1 Alphaproteobacteria bacterium | reverse complement strand
ATTAAAGGGAAGAGTCCGGGCTGTTTCAAAGTATTTTAAAACGTTAGAAGAGGCTGTGAAGGTAAGTTGTTACAATATATCGGAGGAGATCGCAAAGATGCAATATTTTCAGGCCGCTTAGCTATAACAGATTTGTTGCCGTTGCGCTTGTAGGTTCGGCAATTATTGTGATTCCTTTAATTTTTTTCCAAGAAGGAATTTTGAATAGTTTTGATTTGCTGCGAGAAAGTAATGTTAATATAGGCAAAGAGGTTAAAATAGTGTTTTGTTTACTCGCCGTTATTGTGTTTTTTGATTCTATTTTAGCCATTATTTTGGGCGTTCTGACTTCAGGAGGGGATACCAAATATCCCTTCATTGTTGATCAAGTTTGCCAGTGGGGCTTCGTTTTGGTTCCGACTTTTTTCCTTTTTTATACCAAGCAACTGACTTCGGCGACGGTTCCTTATTACTTCATGCTCCTTTGGCTTACCGTCACTCTGTTTTTTGTCTACAGGCGGTACAAAAGTTTAGAATGGTATCATAGCCTTATATGATTCTGTTCCTATAAAAGCAAAACAAAACCAAGAATAATGCGGTAGAGGGCAAAGACAAGAAGATTGTGCTTCCGGACATATTTCATCAAGAAAATAAGAGAGAGGAAGGCGAGTCCAAAGGTGAGCCCTGAATAAAGCCAAAAATGATCCGGAAGGGCGGGAGCCGTTTCTTGGAACGCTTTAAGAAGGCTGTAGGTGCCCGCACAAAGCAAAAGGGGAATGCCACTCAAAAAAGAAAAGCGAAGGGATCCAGAGCGTGAAAATCCTAGTGCGCGAGCCGTGGTCAGGCAAATCCCAAGACGACTGACGCCTGGGATAAAGGCGAGACAATGAAAAATTCCAAAAATGAGGCCAGAACGTATATCCCAAACTGTTTTTTGCGCGGCGGAGCGATCTGCAAAAGCCAACAAAGAACCAAAAAGGATAGAGTTGATGCCAATCAGACGCCTAGAAGAAGGAAGAGATACCCCGAACACATCCAAAAAAAGGCCACAAAATAAAGCTGGTATAACCGCCCAACAGAAGGCCGTCAATAAAATAAAAGAAGGAGAACAAAATGTGGCAGGTTTTCTTAAAAAGGAAATTTGACATTCTTCCCAAAGACGTCGGGAAGAGGGTTTTAAAAAGAAAGTTTTGACTTCTTCCCAAAAATAGAACCAAAGGCGTTTAATATCGCGCCAAAAGTAAAGAGAAAACACAAGGCCAGGGATAAGATGCAGGCTCGCGGCTTCGAGCGTGCTCATGGAGAGGGAGGAATCTTTTGCCATCAAAAGGAGGTGCGCCGTTGAGCTAATGGGCAAAACTTCCGTTATTCCTTGAATAATAAAAGGGTAAAGGGCACTGAATTCCATAAAAAATCCTGGAAAAATGGGGCGACCTTTCAGGCTATCCTAGCGAAATTCCAAGCGTGATTAACAGTGATAATAAAAGAGCGGGGACAAAAGAAATGTGGCGGGGTTCGGGGAAGTTGCTTTTTTTTGCAAAACATGCCCAAAATTTTCCCAAAAAATAAGTCAGAATTCCGCCTAAGCCGCACAAAATAAAGAACAAACTTATTTTTGGAAAAGGAACAAAACAACCTGCCGTCAAAAAAAGAAGGAGATCCCCTGTCCCTATAATGGGACGAATGAACCTGTTGGCTAAGGCGAGGAGGCCGGCGCACAGCCCCATAAATAAAAGGGTTAGAGGGAAAAAGGCCTGTTTGAGGCACCATAATACGCCTAATGCCGTCAAAATAATCCAAAGGACAAGAGAAAATTGGCGCGTTTTTAAATCTTGCCAAGAGAGGATCGCACTCACGAGGACGACGCCAAAAAGGAGGAGGCCGTCCCACCCGTCCAAAGCTTGAAACACACAGGCCTCCCGAAAAGGAAAAACCCTCTAAAAAAATCAAGAGAGCGAAGCGTGGTGCGGTCGAGAAGAGTTGAACTTCCACGAATCGCTTCACAGCGACCTCAACGCTGCGCGTCTACCTATTCCGCCACGACCGCATACGCTTCAAGATACGGACAATTGAAAAAAAAGGCAATCCTAGATCAAGAGTTGCCAAAAACACGATCATAAGATTATAACTAGTTGGAGCATTCCCTCACTTTTTGCGGAGTAAGGGGGGCAAGTTTTCTTTTTCTCATCCTCTCCCTTTTCCCTCCGGCTTCGTTATTGATCGTCTTCGTCCTCCTCTATCTTTTCTTTGTTTTGTGTACTTTTTCCATCAGGTCTAATATTTGCCGAAAGAAAAGCGCTTCTTAAGCTTGGCGACATGGGCCGAGGCATTCCTGAAAGCAAGAACCCGCTTCCTGATCTTGTTCTCGTTAAGAAAGAAGGCGTGTCCAACCTTGCCCTTGCTAAGTGGGAAGAAATTTCAAGAAGTTCTCCTTTTATTTGAAGGGGAAGTTGTTTGACGGTAGCAACAACTTCTTGAATCAGGGTCGTGTGAAGATTTATTTTCATTTCCATTTGTTCTTTCAAGGCGTC
>BNTO01000176.1 GCA_025996655.1 Alphaproteobacteria bacterium | reverse complement strand
TATAACTTTGGAAAAAGATTGAAGGCGATAAAAGGGTTTACCCCCGTAGAATTTGTTGCTAAAAAGAGGGGGAAAGAGTCGACGGAGTTTGCTTAAGAATTATACAACAAGAATTTGGGACTAGACATTTAGCGAACAGCGACGCCACAAAATTATGGGTAAGAATGTTGGAGTCCTTGAGCGCTTCAATGTGCTCTTGGCGTAGGACTCCGTTTCCCAAACAAACTTTGGCGCTTGCTTCCATGGCTTCGGGCGCCACCTCGTGCTTTTTTAATTCTTGCAACAGCTGCTCGGAAAGTTAGGACCCCTGCCGTTCGCGGCGCAGATGTCGTGACCGCGACACTCTGCCAGGAGGCGTCAATTGATGCGACTTGTTGTTGCGTTAACTTTTCCTTCTGGATTGTTATCAACGACGCTTTTGAAAATACTTCACAAAGTGTGTAAAAGTTTTTGAACATACTTTGGAACAGTAAATTTTCGACATCGGCTGCGGCTTCGAGGAAGTACTTTTGAAATTGAGCACAAAGAAAAAATTACTCCAAAATGTGTCTAGGATCTGAGTACAGACATATTTCGAAACGTGCTTTGCTTGGTTTCTTCAGGGAGCTTTCTTGCCCGCCCTTCCGCAGCTTTTGCTTGCAAAATTTCGGCTTGGGTTGCGGCCCTCGTCCCGAACACAAACGGCGTAAACAAAAAATAGAATAACAATCCTTTGGCCTTCATAAAATATAGTCCTTAGTACTTCTGACCCACAGCCACATTCTATATCTACTTGATCGCGTTGTCAAACAAAAAAACATCGTGTGCCAGCGCGGCGTTGGCTGGAGACAGTTGAAAAGTTAAATATATTCTCTTGTTTCATAAGATCTTTGAGACATTCATCAACTGCCTTTAATCGATGTCCATTCTCATTTGGGGCAGATTTTAAAAAAAAACCATAAAATTTTATCTTTTTTTAACGATTTTTTCTTACAATGACTTCACTTCGTCTCGTAACAAGTAGAGAATGGACTTATGGATAAAAAAGGAAAATCCACACGTTGTATGTTCTTTTTTCATTCACAAAAATTATCTAAGGCGAAAAAGAAAGAAGAAAGCCCTCTCATAAAAACATTTTTTTGTTTTTTAGCTTTATTTTTTTCTTTCACTTCTTTGGGGCAAGCGCTTATTCTCGAAGAGTTGTACAAAGAAGGAAACCTTTCTTCAACTTTTTCTGATAAAAAAATTGGTTATTTCATTGGTTCCTTCGATCCTTTTCATAAAGGACACGAACAGTTGGCGCTCTTGTCCCTCACGACGTGCGATTATGTGCTTGTCTGCCCCTATTGGAATGGGGACTCGTTCCATAAAAAAAGGACGGCTCTTACCGTTCGCCTGGCTATGGTCTTTAAAACATTCGCGCATCACGAGAGAGTCATAGTCACAAAATGGCCGCCTTGGAAGGTTCAGAAAATGTTGACACGGCCAAAAACATTAGAAAGCGACACCCCACAAGGGGAAAAAGAGGAACGAGCTCCGGCTTTTTCTGGAACCAAGTTTATAAGCATTTTAGGTTCCGACGCCGCACGAACACTAAAAAAATTGCCAAAATTGCAGTTTAAAGATGGGATTACAATTCCTCAAAAATTTGCCTCCCACTCTTATGGGAATATTATGGCGTTGCCCTTGAGTGGTTTTATTGTTTTCCAACGGAATAACGAAGATCTTACTTTTTTGAAGGGAAATCTTTCCAACCGTCCGATTTTAGCGATTTTGTCTTATGATCCTATCCAAGAAATCTCGTCAACACAGATTCGGAAATGTTTGAATAAGCATCAAAGCATCAAATCTGTTGTAGGCGATTGCGTTTCCGAACTTATCACTAGCCACAAGCTCTATAGCTAAAGCGACGGGGGGCGAAACTTAGAAAGAGGATTATCATCAAGAAAAGGGCAAGGGCTTGGTGGGCCCTGAAGGGATCGAACCTTCGACATGCTGATTAAAAGTCAGACGCTCTACCAGCTGAGCTAAGGGCCCTACGGCACCAAAACACACCGTACATAGGAAATGTACCAGATTTTTATGAAAGTTGTCAAGGTTGCCCATTGGAAAAATGGCGCCTTCTAAAAAGAAGAAGTACTTCTCCCGATTTAATTCTTCCAAGTATCTTTTTAAATCGACTCCGCCCCCTTCAATTTGTATAATAGTTTCTTCTTTTGAGACAGTTATTTGCTTAGTTGGTACCTTGAACACTAAGGAACACAAGCTTTTTGGCATTTTTCCCCGAAAATATGCTTGCAAAAACGCAGAACTTTGTCCTAAGAATATCCTGGCGTCTAGTCCCAAATTCTTGTTGTATAATTCTTAAGCAAACTCCGTCGACTCTTTCCCCATCTTTTTAGCAACAAATTCTACGGGAGTAAACCCTTTTATCGCCTTCAATCTTTTCCCCAAGTTATAGGCATTGATAAAATCTTTTAAATGATTCTTTAAGGACTCTTCGTCTTTGTAATAATACTTCTTAACCGTTGCTTCTTTTATCGTTC
>BNTO01000175.1 GCA_025996655.1 Alphaproteobacteria bacterium | reverse complement strand
TTGTCTTGCGATTCGGGCGTGTGGTAGACTTTTTATACAAGGCAAAGAATTACAACAGTCCGATGGATCCTCAGGGCCCAGAAAAAAAATCTCACAATTTTCAAGAAGGGAGCCCCTTTTGGGGGGGTACTTCTGTGGCGGGGCGTTATGCGCAGGCTTTGTTTCAGTGCGCGCTTCAAAAAAAATCCCTAGATTTGACGCTCGAAAATGCAAAAAGCGCGCGCAGCCTTCTTGAAAAAGGAAGCCCTTACCGAACGCTTTGTTTGCGCGTTCTTAAGGGCGATACAACGCCGCCTTGGGTCCAAGATTTCGAAGCAAAATTTCAAGATTTTTTTGTGCGTTTTTTGAAAGTTTTGGCTCATAATCATCGCGTGGATTCTCTGAAAGATATTGTTCGCCTTTTGGAAAAATTAGTCGATGATGCGCAAAATCGCGTTTCGTTAAAAGTGATTTCCGCCGATCCTCTTTCGAAAAGTCAAAAAGAGGCTGTTGTGAAAAAACTTCAACAAACGGCAAACAAAACTTTAAAGATAACGTATGAAGTGGATCGCGCCCTTTTGGGAGGGCTTCTTGTCCGCTCGCCGACGCAAACGTGGGACGCAAGCGCGAAATATCAAATTGAAGCGCTGACCCAAACATTACGCGCCTATCCTTAGGTTTAGAGGAAAAATTTTGAAAAAAAGTCAGAAAGGAAAAAGAAAGGGGAGGGAACACAATGAAAGCTCGCATTGCTGAATTTTCAGAATTTTTACACCAGCAAATTGCAAACTTTGAGCCTTCGGTTGACGTTTACGAAAACGGCACAGTTTTGTCGGTCAGTGACGGCGTCATTCGCGTTCAAGGACTGGAAAATGTGCGTTCCGGCGAGTGGGTGGAATGCATCGCGTCGTCGGGAGCGGTCGTTTTGGGAATGGCGCTCAACCTCGAGGCGGATAACGTCGGCGTCGTCGCCATTGGAGACGACAAAATTATTGAGGAAGGCGATATTGTTCGGCGCACAAACCGCATTTTGGACACGCCTGTTGGCATGGGGCTTTTGGGCCGTGTCGTCAACGCTTTGGGCGACCCAATTGACGGCAAAGGCCCTTTGGCGAACGTGGAGCGTTCGCACATCGAAAAAAGTGCCCCCGGCATTATTGCGCGAAAAACAGTGTGTGAGCCCATGCAAACGGGCCTGAAGGCCATTGACAGCATGGTCCCCATTGGGCGCGGTCAGCGCGAGCTCATTATTGGCGATCGCCAAACGGGCAAAACGTCGATCGCTCTTTGCACCGTCCTTAATCAGAAAAAGGCGCATGAAAAAGGGGACGAGGCTAACAAAGTTTATTGTGTTTACGTCACGATTGGCCAAAAGCAATCTTCCGTGGCACGGCTTGTGAAAATGCTGGAAGAGGCGGGCGCTTTGGACTATTCCATTGTCGTCGTGGCAACCGCGTCCGCCCCTGCGTCTTTGCAGTATTTGGCCCCTTATACGGGGTGCGCCATGGGCGAATATTTCCGCGATCATGGCCAACACGCCCTTATTATTTATGACGATCTGTCCAAGCACGCCGTGGCGTATCGCCAGATGTCGCTTTTGTTGCGCAGGCCGCCGGGGCGAGAGGCGTATCCGGGCGATGTTTTTTACTTGCACTCGCGCTTGCTTGAGCGCGCCGCGAAATTGAATGACGATCTCGGCGGAGGGTCTCTCACGGCGCTTCCTATCATTGAAACGCAGGCGGGGGACGTTTCGGCCTATATCCCGACCAATGTTGTCTCTATCACGGATGGCCAGATTTTTTTGGAAACGGATCTGTTTTTCCAAGGCGTTCGGCCCGCCATCAATATTGGGATTTCCGTGAGCCGCGTGGGTTCTGCGGCCCAAACGAAATCTATGAAAAATGTTTCAGGACGTATGAAACTCGATTTGGCGCAATACCGGGAAATGGCCGTTTTCTCTCAGTTTTCGTCGGATTGGGATGAAACAACGCAAAAGTTTTTGCAAAAAGGCGAGCGCCTTATTGAGCTGCTCAAACAGCCCGCGTTCCAGCCTTTAACGAACGAAGAGCAAGTGGCGGTTATTTATTTGGGGGTTCACGATTATCTTGACGCTTTGCCTGTCCACGAAATTTTGCCTTTTGAGGATTTTTATCTTAAAACGCTGCAGACGGAGCGGGCGGATTTGCTGAAGCTGTTCCATCAAGAGGTGCCTTTGTCTGCTGAGGAAAAGCAGATTCTTGATTCTTTTATTAAGGCGCACCTGCAGGCTTGGAGGCAAGACCGCCCGCGGATTTGATGGACTTATTCACTGACAAATCTTTCTTTATGATCAAAAAATGCTGATTTCAAACAAAGGACCTTACAAAAAATCGCGAAAAATCTCCTCAATGACGTATCAAAATTAGGGGCTGACACCAACCTTTTTATGTTAAGGTGCGTGTATATACTACTTCCCTTTAAAAAATCGCATGAGCATCAGCATTCGTACTTAAAGAAAAAATCGAGTCCTAGGTCCAAAGAATCAAAACGATCCCGATTCCCTCGCAACCAACGTTTTCTATGTCCCCAA
>BNTO01000174.1 GCA_025996655.1 Alphaproteobacteria bacterium | reverse complement strand
CTATTGTGGCACCTTTTTCTAAAAGTTTTCGAACTCCAGAAATGTTGAGAGAAAGGAATTGACTTGTAAGCGACGTTGTTGCAAGCGGTGCTGCCGTTGTGATCATGAGCAAAATCAACGTGTCGTTAGCAGGAATCGTAAGCTGTAATTCAATTCCAAAGTTCGGATGCGCCAAAGAAAGTTGGTACAACGGCGTCCAAACCAGCGGATTTACTGAGGTAAGGGCTGTTAGAACGGCTGCGCCGTAGGGGATGCCGTCGGCAGATCCTTCAAAAGGCAACGTTTCAGAAATCGGTGCATCGGTTGGGTTTGTGAGGTACAAAACCCCAAGGGCCGCGTAGGGATAATTCGTAACGGAAGCATTCGCAAGGTAGCTTGTATACAATTTTTGAAAGCCAAAAACGCCCTGGTCCCCTTGCAAAAACTCAAGATGAGGTGGGACGTTGAACCCCGTCATGGTTGTAGAATTTTCGTAATCTCCCACCATCAGTTTGTAAAGAATCGGCGCATTTGCGAGGATTCCTGACGAAGAATTGTCTGTTAAAGCTGCCATTAACGCCTCGGATTTGTTCCCGTTGTTTCAACAACGCCGTTCGTTCCTAAACCGTAAAAATCATTTTCACGAGAAAGGACCGCAAAGAGCATGGGAAGTGAATTTTTTTGGATTTTGTTTTGCTTTTGAAGGGTTGAAAACAAGGAGAGTTCCGTTTCTTGATTGATTTTCGAGAAAGTTCCCACTTTTGCTTCTTCTAATCCTATAAAAGCTTGGGTTTGTAGGTCGTCTAGCGCTTGGGTTTGCTTTTCTAAAATCTGCGTTTCTACCGTTTGCCTCAACTTTTCAGCAGCATTTTCCATTTTTGGAGTTTCCACGCCCACCGCAACCAGGACGCTCTGCGAGGTGTTCGCTTGGTTCGTGATCTGCAAGCAGCCGTCCGCCCCAAGGGTTTCGCAGTTTTCAAGAGAATCCGTGCGCTCAACAGCGTCAAGAACATCACACCACAAAGGAACGGTTTCATAGGATATCTCCTTAAAAAACTTCTGTAAGGTGCGATGTATTCTCATGAGGCCCCCATAGTTCCGAGGCCGTACGCATCATTTTTTCGAGAAAGGACCGCGAATAGCATGGGGATCGAATCGGTTTGAACGTTGGTGTGAAGGGTTTGGGAAAGGGAAGATTCGGCTTCGTGATTGATTCTTGATAAAATTTCGACTTTTCTTTCGTCTTCGTCTACGGAAGCCTGCATTTGCAACGCTTCATAGGCTTGGTTTTGCGTTTTCCAAAGACGCGCTTCAAGGGTGGAACGTAAAGAAACGGCGGCAAGTTCTAAAGACGCTAAGGACGGGGTTTCACATGCACTTTCATATTCGCCGGCTTGGCTTTCGAGTTTTTGTGTTCCAATCTCTCCAAGATCTAAAGCGACCTCAACAGAATCCTTCTTGAAGCCCATTTTTTGAATAACCGCGTGCTTTTCTGAAAAATCCTTGTTCTGCAAGATTTCTTGAAGTTTTTGAAGCGTTGCGGTGGAAAAAGGCATCAGAACACCCACTCCAGGCCGTCTGTCAAAAGACTGCGGACGTTAAAAAGGCCCCATTGTAGGAACTGGACGATGTAGGCATTGGTCGAATAACGATAATAATAAGGCGTTGAAACGAGCAGAATGGTGGCAGTTTGGGCGGCTGGAATGGTAAAATCCGCACTCATGACGTTGCTGTGTATGAGGTTGCTTGTGGTTTGAAAGAGCGTTGTCCACGCGTCGGTTTTCAAAAAAACAGCGGCAAAATTATAACTGCTCAGAGCAAAATAAAAGGACCGACTTTGATCCTCTGACGTTGTGTTTTTTAAAGAAAAGGCGCCACACGCGGCCATGGGAGCGGTTCCCGTGGCACCGTTGTAGCCATAGGGAGGTGAGAGCAAGGTAGGACACACAAAAGATCCCGTTTCGCCTTGCAAAAATGGGTTATGCGCAGGTTCAAAATCGGAGTGGTAGACGTCCTCGGCGTTGCCCGTGAGCAAAGCGTAAAAGTTCTCGGCTTCAGGAGAAAGTTTCGTGCTCCAATTGTTCAACCCGTAGAGTTCGTTAGCTCTGGAGAGGATCCGAAAAGAAAAAGGAAGCGACGTTGGGGGCCGGCTCCAAAGGGCCTGCGTTATGGGAGCGTATTGATTGATATCCTGGAGGGCCTCCAAGACAGGGGGGATCTGCGCCTTTTCGATAAAATCCTCTAACGCAGCGGCTTTTGTTGTTTTTCGTCTCTGAAAACTTTGGGATTTTTTGATTTGCAAAGTATTTTGCGCATCACCCTGCGCTTCAAAAAGGGAAACGCAAGCTTGATTTTTTTGAGCGTTCAACGCCGTTTCATGGGTTTCCGATGTATTTTGTAGGAATGCTGTCGATTCTTGCATTTGATTGTGAAGAAAAATCTTCGCTTCGCTCTCACACGTTTCAACACATTCCGTTCGCGATCTCGGATTGAGAGCCGCCCAAGACAAGGCCGTAGCGTGCAGATCTTCCAAGCTTGGCATGGGATGTTGCATGTGCAAAAGATCCGAAAATTTCAAGG
>BNTO01000173.1 GCA_025996655.1 Alphaproteobacteria bacterium | reverse complement strand
CTATTGTGGCACCTTTTTCTAAAAGTTTTCGAACTCCAGAAATGTTGAGAGAAAGGAATTGACTTGTAAGCGACGTTGTTGCAAGCGGTGCTGCCGTTGTGATCATGAGCAAAATCAACGTGTCGTTGGCAGGAATCGTAAGCTGCAATTCGATTCCAAAGTTCGGATGCGCCAAAGAAAGTTGGTACAACGGCGTCCAAACCAGCGGATTTACTGAGGTAAGGGCTGTTAGAACGGCTGCGCCGTAAGTGGTGCCGTCGGCAGATCCTTCAAAAGGCAACGTTTCAGAAATCGGCGCATCGGTTGGGTTTGTGAGGTACAAAACCCCAAGGGCCGCGTAGGGATAATTCGTAACGGAAGCATTCGCAAGGTAGCTCGTATACAGTTTTTGGAAGCCAAAAACGCCCGAATCTCCTTGTAAAAACTCAAGGTGCGGTGGGACATTGAATCCCGTCATGGTCGTGGAATTTTCGTAGTCTCCCACCATCAGTTTGTAGAGAATCGGCGCGTTTGCGAGGATTCCCGATGAAGAATTGTCGGTTAAAGCTGCCACTAACGCCTCGGATTTGTTCCCGTTGTTTCAACAACGCCGTTTGTTCCTAAACCGTAAAAATCATTTTCACGAGAAAGGACCGCAAAGAGCATGGGAAGTGAATTTTTTTGGATTTTGTTTTGCTTTTGAAGGGTTGAAAATAAGGAGAGTTCCGTTTCTTGATTGATTTTCGAGAGAGTTTCCACTTTTGCTTCTTCTGAGCTTATAGAAGCTTGGGTTTGTAGGTCGTCTAGCGCTTGGGTTTGCTTTTCTAAAACCTGCGTTTCTACCGTTTGCCTCAACTTTTCAGCAGCCTTTTCCATTTTTGGAGTTTCCACGCCCACCGCAACCACGGCGCTTTGAAAGGCGTTCGCTTGGTTTGTGATCTGCAAGCAGCCGTCCGCCCCAAGGGTTTCGCATGTTTCAGGAGAATCCGTACGCTCAACAGCATCAAGAACATCGCACCACAAAGGAACGGTTTCATAGGATATTTCCTTAAAAAACTTCTGTAAAGTGCGAGGCAAGGGATTTGTCATGAGGCCCCCATACTTCCGAGGCCGTACGCATCATTTTTTCGAGAAAGGACCGCGAACAGCATAGGGATAGAGTTAGGTTGGACTTTGGTGTGAAGGGTTTGGGAAAGGGAAGATTCGGCTTCGTGATTGAGGGTTGATAAAATTTCGACTTTTCTTTCGTCTTCGTCTACGGAAGCCTGCATTTGCAACGCTTCATAGGCTTGGTTTTGCGTTTTCCAAAGACGCGCTTCAAGGGTGGAACGTAAAGAAACGGAGGCAAGTTCTAAAGACGCTAAGGCCGGAGGTTCACATGCACTTTCATATTCTTCGGCTTGGCTTTCAAGTTTTTGTGTTCCGATCTCTCCGAGATCTAAAGCGACCTCAACAGAATCCTTCTTGAAGCCCATTTTTTGAACAAGGGCGTGCTTTTCTGAAAAATCCTTATTTTTTAAGATTTCTTGAAGTTTTTGAAGTGTTGGGATAGAAAAAGGCATCACATGTCTCTTTTCATTGAAAACGTGTTTTCAATGGGGCCCCACTCCAGGCCGTCTGTCAAAAGACTGCGGACGTTAAAAAGGCCCCATTGTAGAAACTGGACGATGTAGGCATTGGTCGAATAACGATAATAATAAGGCGTTGAAACGAGCAGAATGGTGGCAGTTTGGGCGGCTGGAATGGTAAAATCCGCACTCATGACGGTGCTGTGTGTGAGGTTGCTTGTGGTTTGAAAGAGCGTTGTCCACGCGTCGGTTTTCAAAAAAACAGCGGCAAAATTATAACTGCTCAGAGCAAAAGGAAGGGACCGACTTTGATCCTCTGCGGTTGTGTTTTTTAAAGAAAAGGCGCCACACGCGGCCATGGGAGCGGTTCCGGTGGCACCGTTATAGCCATAGGGAGGGGCGAGCAAGGTGTGGACCACAAAAGATCCCGTTTCGCCTTGTAAAAACGGGTTGTGCGCAGGTTCGAAATCGGAGTGGTAGACGTCCTCGGCGTTGCCCGTGAGCAAAGCGTAAAAGTTCTCGGCTTCAGGAGAAAGTTTCGTGCTCCAATTGTTCAACCCGTAGAGTTCGTTAGCTCTGGAGAGGATCCGAAAAGAAAAAGGAAGTGACGTTTGGGGCCGGCTCCAAAGGGCCTGCGTTATGGGAGCGTATTGATTGATATCCTGGAGGGACTCCAAGACAGGCGGAATCTTCGCGTTTTCGATAAAATCCTCTAACGCAACGGCCTTTGTTGTTTTTCGTCTCTGAAAACTTTGGGATTTCTTGATTTGCAAAGTATTTTGCGCGTCACCCTGCGTTTCAAAAAGTGAAACGCAGGCTTGATTTTTTTGAGCGTTCACATCAAGCACATCCGTTTCCGACGTATTTTGTAAGAATGCTGTCGATTCTTGCGTTTGATTGTGAATCCATTCTTTAGCTTCCGCTTCACACGTTTCAACACATTCCGTTCGCGATCTCGGATTGAGAGCCGCCCAAGACAAGGCCGTAGCGTGCAGATCTTCCAAGCTTGGCATGGGATGTTGCATGTGCAAAAGATCCGAAAATTTCAAGG
>BNTO01000172.1 GCA_025996655.1 Alphaproteobacteria bacterium | reverse complement strand
GAAGATTTTTTTTAACCTACGGGTATGGAGAGAATTCGTCTCCGTTTGAAGAAAAATGGGGCATTTGTCGGTTATGGAGACTTTTTTGCCGATTTTCCCAAAAATCAGAAACCCGCTAGACCGCGCGGATCCTGGGGTTTTTCGGCTCCCAAAATTGCGTTTGGGAACGGAGACCGACTCTCCTGAAAAACAATGGTGCCGGCTGAAGGACTCGAACTTTCGACCTACTGATTACAAATCAGTCGCTCTACCAACTGAGCTAAGCCGGCTTTTGGGGCGAGTGATCGGCCTCGAACCGATGACCTCCAGGACCACAACCTGGCGCTCTAACCAACTGAGCTACACCCGCCATAAGCCCAGGGTACAAAAAACATAGGAAAAAGACAACAAGTTCCAAGATTAGGCGCGGCCTCTGCGCCCTTGGAAGTGCAGATTCTCTAGCTTTCCCCCTCTCGTTCCGATCCTTTTCTCCCAAACGATCCTTTGTCGTCCATCTCTTCCCTCAGCCTTTATGATCCGCAAAAAAATCTCTCACTTTTGAAAAAAAGCTGCTTAAAAGAGGATTGTTTTTGGCCTCTTGCCCCGTTTCATCCAATTCCTGAAGCAATTCCTTTTGCCGCGTCGTCAATTTTATTGGCGTTTCAACAACAACTTCCACCAACAAATCGCCCGTTGTTGCCCCATGCAAATCCGGCATGCCTTGCCCTCTCACGCGAAATTGGCACCCCGTTTGCGTGCCCGCTGGGATTTTCAAACTTAAAGGCGTTTTGTTTAAAGCTGGAATGTCAATTTCTTTTCCAAGAGAGGCTGTCGTAATGGAAATGGGGATAAGGCACGTGAGATCATTTTTCTTTCGCTGAAAGAGGGCGTGTTTTTTTACGGAAATAAAAAGGTACAAATCTCCTGCTTGCCCGCCACGGACGCCAGCGGCGCCCTCGTGGACTAAGTGAATCCGTGTCCCTTCGTCAACACCCCTTGGGATTTTGACGTCCAGCTCCTTCTCTTTGCGCACGCGGCCCAGGCCGCTGCAGGCGACGCATGGATTTTTTATCACGCGGCCCGCCCCCCCGCAGCTGGTGCAGGTGCGCTCGATCGTGAAAAACCCTTGCTGGGAATGAAAAAACCCTGTGCCTTTACAGGCCGAGCAAACCGTCAGGACTTGGGCGTCGGCGCTGCCTAAGCCGCGGCATTTCTTGCAAGAACAAAAAATACGGAAAGAAATGTGTTTGACCGTCCCCGAAAACGCTTCTTCCAAAGAAAGAGAGAGATCAAACCGTGCGTCTTCGCCCGGTTGCGAAAGGTTGACCGAGCGCGGTTGAGACGCTCCTCTTCCAAAGCCTGCCCCAAAAACTTCATTTAAAATGTCGTCAAAGTTGATGCCGCCGAATCCGCCCGAAAAATGAAAGCCGCCAAATCCGGCGCCCGAAGCCTCGGAGTGCGCGCCTCCTCCTCCGCGCTTGGGGCTCCCGCCGGTTTCAAAAGCCTGCGGCCCGTATTGATCATAAGCCGCCTTTTTCTGAGCGTTGCTTAAAACTTCATACGCCTCATTGACTTCCTTGAATTTCGCTTCGGCGCTTTTGTCTCCCTTGCTGCGATCCGGATGATATTTCATGGCCAACTTATGATAGGCTTTCTTAATTTCTGCCGCCGAAGACGACTTTGCGACCCCTAACATTTCATAATAATCCTTGGCCATAAAAAAATAATGTTCTAAAAACGCACTCCACAGTTGGCATTGTAAAACAATTTGGGGAAGAACCAAAGGGCAACATAAAAACTATGTCTAGTCCCAAATTCTTGTTGTATAATTCTTGAGCAAGATTATGAAGTGTGGAAGGAGGCTTTAGGAGACAGATTTACCACTGGGCCATCAAAAACAACATTGCTGATAAAAATCATGTGGCCATTATGGGAGCAAGTTTCGGCGGCTATTCCACTCTGGCGGGCCTTGCTTTTACACCGGATGTTTTTTGCTGCGGGGTGGATGCCTTTGGTATGTCCAATTTAGAAACGTCTGTCAATAACCCAACCTATTGGGCGTTCCCTGCTATTATGTGGCCTAAGTTGTATGGAGATCCTAAAACAAAAGAAGGGCGTGCACTTTTAGCGAAAAATTCGCCGATCACGCGCGTTCGCGACATCAAAAGGCCTTTGATCATTTTCCAAGGCGAAAACGATTCGCGTGTGAGCAAAAGTGAGTCAACACAAATGGTTAAAGCGATGAAAAAGAACGGTTTGCCGGTAGCTTACGTTGTGTATCCGGATGAAGGTCATGGTTTTATAAGAGAGCCGAATAATTTATCCTACATAGCGTTAACGGAAATTTTCTTGGCAAGATGTCTGGGTGGAAAATTTGAGCCGCTTCATCCGGGCGAGCTTGCGGGCTCTTCGCATAAGATTTTGGAAGGAAAAGAGTTGTTTGGCGCGCAACGTTGAAAAAGAAGGGACCTTTCATTCTTCGGCCCAAAAAATCGCTAAAGTGCCTCACTATAGCTAAGCGGCCTGAAAATATTGCATCTTTGCGATCTCCTCCGATATATTGTAACAACTTACCTTCACAGCCTCTTCTAACGTTTTAAAATACTTTGAAACAGCCCGGACTCTTCCCTTTAAT
>BNTO01000171.1 GCA_025996655.1 Alphaproteobacteria bacterium | reverse complement strand
TTTGAAACGTTACAGGTTTTTTCGTGATTGTGTCGTAGGTGAGCATGTCCAACTTCCTCTTGGCAGAGAACCTAAGCCTTTTTATCAAATCTTTGCCCTTTTTGCACCTTTCACAGGAGGTCTATTATTCGCTAAAAGGTTACTCCGATTGTAGAACTCCTCCGAAACGCTCTGTTCCTTTGTTTGACGCCACCGTTAGTATTAAGACGTCTTGCACAAAACATACAGAGGAATCCGCAATTCTTAACATGTTTTCTCAAACTCTTTCATGAATTCGTGTCCTTCCTTGACTTGATCTTGAAGGGCGCCTGGGCTACGAATTCTCTCAAAAGTTGACGAACTTTTTGAGGCCGTTTTTAAGGTGGAGCAAGACCCTTTTCGAGATTCCTCATGGTCTTTTTTCTTCGAAAATATATCGCTCTTGAAATAACGCCCAGTTCTTGACGCAGTTCTTGGTCCGTGTCGTCTTATCGACATTTTTCATACGGTTTTATGTTGGAATCGTACAGATTTTTGTATTTTCCCAAACATTCTTGTGTCCTTGCAGTGGAATAAAGTCTATAAAAGCCTTCTTGAATTTGTGTTTTTAAGGAACGCTCTGAGGCTTTGGTGATTTTGTTGAGGTTGTCGCATTGTTTCCTCAAAAATTTTAAAATACCCTAAGGGAGGCGTCTGGACATTTTGTCTTATTCTTTCGCATAGGAGGGAACGTGCCCCCAGACTCGCTCACATCTCCCCTTGACACCTCTCTCCTCCGCCTCAAACAAGAGTGGCTTAGGGATTTGAAATGTGGCCAAGCATGTGCTGATGCGACGCTTCTGGCTTATGGCAGCGATTGGGACGCTTTCGTTCTATTTTTAGCGCATTACTCCTCAGAAACAGTAACGCTGCAGCACTTTCAGGAGGTCGAACCCCGCGCGTGGCGTGCTTGGCTTAGTTAGCAACGCCTAGACGGTCTTTGCGCCAAAACTTTGTCACGGCGCCTCTCTTCGCTCAAAAAGTTTTTCCAATTTCTCGTCAAAAAAGGCTTTTTGGAAGATCACATTATTTTTTCGGCGCGGCATCCCAAAGTTCCAAAAAATCTTCCTCGGCCCGCATCTTTTCCCGACATCCTCAGCTTTGCCGAATCTTGTGTTCTTTTGCCGGGAGAAACGTGGGTTCATAAGCGCGATCAAGCGCTCATTTTTCTGCTGTACAGCATGGGCCTGTGCATCCAAGAAGCATTGGATTTAACAAGCAACACGATAACGCTCGCGGGATCCTCTTCTTTTCTCACAATTCGCGGGAAAGGGGGGAAAAGCCGCTAAGTTCCTTTTCTGCCTATCGTTCTTGAAAAAATTCGGGAATATCGCGAGGCGTGCCCTTTTTTTAAGCCTACTTCTCCCGCGCGTTTATTTTTAGGCCAAAGAGGAGAACCTCTTGTGGCGTAGGTTTTTGAAGCACGCGTGCGGAAACTGCGGGCGTTGCTGAATCTGCCCCCTTTTTTCACGCCGCATGCTTTGCGCCACAGTTGCGCCACGCATCTTCTCGCCGAATCCGATGATTTGCGAGGGATCCAGGAACTTTTGGGCCACGCCTCTCTTTCGACCACTCAAATTTATACGGATCTTGACAACCCGCATTTAAAAAAGATTTACACAAAAGCACATCCCCGCACACAAAAGGAGGAAAAACGAGGAGTTGGGATACACAGCGCCGTTGATTCTTCAAGAGCGTCTACAGAATTTTCTTTCACAAAAAGCTTCCCACCATGCGGGAAATTCTTACTCAAATAAAATAGCAAAAGCCCGCGTTGTCTCGCTCATGAAATTAAGATAAACGTTTATGCGGTTGGGGATAAAAAGGCCTTCTATGCGATCAGGCCACTCGACAAGGCAAATTTGATGATAAAGAGCCTCCTCGAGGCCTAAATCCAAAACTTCGTCAAGATTTTTAATGCGGTACAAGTCTACGTGCCAAATCTCATATTTCGGACTGTTTTGTTTTTTAGTGGGTGCGGCGTACGCTTGAATTAGCGTAAAAGTTGGGCTGGGAACATAAAGAGAGGGATCGGCAAAGTACGAGCGAATAAACGAGCGCGCGAAAGTTGTTTTCCCTGCGCCCATCGCACCCCAAAGAAAGATGCAGGCTGGCTCCGTGATGCGGCGCGTAAGAAGATACGCCTTTTCTGCGAGTTGGTCGATGGAGCATTCTGTAAACCGCACAATTCTTCGCTTTTACAAATCGTCTAAAAAGTGGTGCCCGCTGCCGGAGTTGAACCGGCACGATCGTAAAATCGACAGATTTTAAGTCTGTTGTGTCTACCAATTCCACCAAGCAGGCAAAAAACATTTTTATTCGTAGCTTTTTTACGGGGGGACGTCAAGGGGGGGATGGACCCTTCAATAGGAGCCCAAGGCTTTGTAATTTTTCTGTTATGGTTGAAAAATTAGGGCCCTATAGTTTTAGAGCCTGTCTTCACAAATGAGATGAGTTGTAGTAAACATCAAAAAGTTGTGAGAGTTTTAATTAAAAGATAGATGCTTTATAATGTGCCCGAGGAACATTGGAAAGGGTACAAGAGATGTGTTGCAAGAAATGCAGAAGTGATTTCGTCGTAAAAAAGGGGTTTGTTCGAGGAAAG
>BNTO01000170.1 GCA_025996655.1 Alphaproteobacteria bacterium | reverse complement strand
AGAGCGCAAAGGATTATCGAGATTATCGACCACTTCATTCAGCAAAGGGGGATGAGATTATCGCCTGAAAAAACGGCGATCATCAGTGTTCACCAAGGTTTTGATTTCCTTTCACATCATTACGCTCGTAACGACAACGCTATCACAGCCCGCCCCAGCGATGCCGCCGTTATGAAAATGGAGCTCAGTCTTCGCGAGTTGATTTTGCCTTTTAGAGGGAGCCAAAAAGTACTGATCGATAAACTCAACAAGAAACTTCAGGGCTGGGCAACCTATCACAGAATAACCGATGCAAGCCAAGCTTTCAGGCACATCGATGTTGTGGTGAAAGCCCTCCTTTTGCAGCTTTGCCAGCAACTTCATCCGAACTGGAAACTCAAAAAAATTATAAAACACTATTTTTTTCTGGATCATAGGGGAAGTTACGTTTATGCGTTATCAGACAAAAAAGATGTTCGTGTGATGCGTATTTCGGATGTTGTCCTCACCGAACACATCCCCTCCGAAAAGGTGAATCCGTATCTCGATAAGCCGCCTCAAAGAAAACGTGAGACATTACGTGACATTCACAACGTCGTCGGAAAATACAAGGCTATTTGGCATCGTCAGAATGGAATGTGTTATTATTGCGGGACGCCGATTCTCATCGATCAAAAGAAATCCCTTGTCCCGATGCGCCAGGGCAAGGTTCATGACGTCAAAAATCTAGCCTATATCCATGTTCGATGTGAGCAAAGCGACGTCGAGTTCCTTGAAAGCGAAGACCAAATTGAAGCTTTCGAAAATATTTCGACGACGATCAAAAAGCTAACCCGAAAACCTATGAAGCCAAAAGGAACAAGCAAATTCGAACCGCTCAGAGAATATTTTCATAAAAAAACAGAAGCCATGTTCTCCTTAAGATTTGAGGATTTCCAAAGCCTTCTCGGCAAACCGTTGTGTCCCTCGTCCTTCAAATCAAGTGGATATTGGTATCAAACCGGACGAGGTCATCTCAGCGAAGCCTGGCTTTCGAACGGATACAAAATCAAAAGACTAAACTTACGAAACAAAAGCGTCGTTTTCGCACGCGTGCACAACAATTGGCCGGTAAAAATACCCGATGTGTTTTTGCATGGTCGCGTCCCGCAAAATGCCAAGGCTGAGTTGGAAAGTTTCTTCAATTATTTAATGGAAAAGTATGGAATATAGAGGCGGCCAAATTCCCTGAGATTTCCTTACAACTCAATCATGAGCTTAATGGGCGCGTGATCGCTTATTGTGACGTTGGAAAATATGGAGCTTTCCTGAATTTTGGTCTCCAAGCTTTTGGAAACCAGAAAATAATCAATGCGGCGACCGCGATTATTCCTTCGGTTTTCGTATTTTCCGGACCACCAGGTGTAGGCGCCCCCTTCGTCAGCGCGGAGGAAGCGAAACGTATCAATAAAGCCTAATTCCAGTAAAGCATCAAAGGCGCCACGTTCTTCTTCACGAAAGCCTGGCTGTTTTTCGATATTTTTCGTATTTTCCGGGTAAATATCGCGGTCATGATGAGCGACATTAAAATCTCCTCCGACAAGGACAGGTTTTTGAAGACATAAATGAGACAGGTGGTCTAGCAACGCCGAATCCCAATCAAGGCGATAATACCAACGTTTCAAAGGACCTTGCGAATTGGGAACATAAACATTAACGACAAAAAAGGAGGGATACTCCAGCGTGATAAGACGACCTTCGCCGTTAAAATTCGTATCATAAAAATCCTGCTTGACTTTCAAAGGTTTTCTTTTGAACAAAATCGCCGTGCCGGCATATCCACTTTGCCCGGAAAAATTCCATTCGGAGGAATATTCAGGAAGGGCTAAATCCATCGGAACATCGACTTTTATTTCCTGAAGCAAAATAAAATCGGGTTGGGATGCGGCGAAAAAATCCGCCATCCCTTTACAAAGGGCCGCACGAAGACCGTTGACGTTTAAAGAAATAAAAATCATGAGGACGTCATGAATCTCGAGCCCTTGGCTTTTTTGCTTTTTACCATCTTCAGTTACCGCAAGAGACCATGGATGTATTTTATCACTTTTTATAAGCGCCTTCGGTTCCTGAACTGGCACGGACGCTTTTTGCAATACAAGAACGGTCATAACAAACTTTTTGCAAAATAAGTAGGGGCGATTTTCACGCAAACGAGCCCAAAAGCGCTATCGCTTTGTTGAAATCAGAAAATGCGAGATGAGTTTTTGTGAACAAGCTTAAAAGCGCACAATATACGAAGTCATTGTTCCTCATCTCTCAAAAGGCCATTTGATGATTGTGCCATCAGCCTTTCCAGCCCGGATTGTACCAAAAATATTTTGAGTATTCAAAAAAATCAACCATAGAATGTTTGCGAACATCGTCTTTGGAAACAGTGTCCAAGCCACAAAATACCTAATCAGTAAAACAACAAACTTTTCTTTTGTTCAGTTTAAGCGCTTCAAAAAGGAAGAAAGTTATTTGTTTCTGTACTTTTTCTTAATATGAGCTTTGGAATTTGTTGTTTTGAGAAATTTTTATGAACAAAGGTGAATTTATTGGTGCCGTTGCTGAGAAGGTGGGTCTCAAGAAAGCGGACGCAGAGAAAGCTCTTGATGCTGTTTTGGACACCATCACAGCAGTCTTGAAA
>BNTO01000169.1 GCA_025996655.1 Alphaproteobacteria bacterium | reverse complement strand
TTAAGGATATTCAAGGATATTCCTAAGGAGTATTTTTACTTGTTTCTAAAAGAGTGTGAGTGGCGGTTCAACGTCGGCAATCCAAAGATGCTTTTAAAGGATTTAAAAAAGCTTCTAAGAGAGTTATAGAGAGGATCTCAGGTGTCAGCCCCAAAAATTTTTCATAGTAAATCTATCGCAAAAAGTATTATCAACTTCAGGATGATACGGCTTGCAGCTTTTTGTAAGCTTTTTGTCAATCTCTGCCCGGCCCCAATTCAGAATGAATCAGCGCGCCTTTGCTCGCCTTTGTCAACGCCTGATCCTCAAACAAACTAAAGAAATGAATCGGCAGCGCTCCGTCTTTGGCCAAAGAAACCGCTGTTTCATCCATAATTTTAAATTTATGCTCCAAAAATTCGTCGTACGTTAAAGAAGGAATAAATTTCGCGTGAGGATTTTTATGCGGGTCGTCATCATAAATCCCGGGCACTTTTGTCGCTTTAAAGAGAACGTCGCACGCGAGCTCGCGCGCACGAATCACCGCTGCCGTATCGGTTGAAAAAAAAGGCAATCCGATTCCGCCGACGCAAAAGATAATATTTCGAGTCCTTAAAGCTTCTTTTGCACTAGCAACCGTGTACAGATCGCACACAGACGGCATGGCTCGCGTGGACAAGACGGTAGACGTTGCCCCGACGGCCTGAAGCGCCGTTTTGAGGAGGAGGCCATTCATAACGGTGGCGAGCATGCCAATCGCATCCAGACTGACGCGCTGATTAGCCTGCACCGAATCACGACTTCCGCGGCAAATATTCCCACCACCAATGACAACAATAACTTCCTTTTGGTTTTCTTGAAGATTTTGCAAGTCTAGGGCGATTTTTAAAAGCATGCGCCGGTCCGCAACTTCTAGCTTTAAGACGTCGGCAAGGCGAGAATCTTTCTCAAGATAAGCAAGTGCTCCATAATTTAAAAGTTGATTGATGTTCGTTTGCAGGGCCTCTCCCGACAGTTTCACAAGAATGCGCTGAAACATGGGCCCTCTTTATTTTGCGTTTTTTTAAACTTTTGCTTTATTTTTCTATAGTAATATCCGGCGCATCGACGGCCTTCATCCCTATCACGTGGTACCCGCAATCCACATAATGTGTCTCGCCCGTTACAGCGGAAGATAAATCGCTCAGCAAATACAAGCCGGAACGGCCTACTTCTTCGTGGGTCACATTGCGTCGAAGGGGAGCATTATTTTTGTTCCAGCTCAAAATATAGTGAAAATCGCCGATCCCTGAACCCGCTGCGGTCCGCAAAGCTCCAGCCGACAGCGCATTCACGCGAATATTTTGAGGACCAAGATCCACCGCCAAATAGCGCACGCTGGATTCCAAAGCCGCCTTCGCAACGCCCATAACATTATAATGCGGGATAACGCGATTGGCTCCCAAATACGTCAGCGCCACAACAGAGCCCCCTTGCGGCATAAGGGGAGCCACCTCTTTGCAGATTTCTGTGAGCGAAAAACAGGAAATGTTAAGTGTATTCAAAAAATTCTCGCGCGTGGTGTTCATGTAGCGCCCCGTCAGCTGCTGGCGGTCAGAAAAAGCAATAGAATGCAAGACAAAATCGACGCCCCCCCACTTTTTTTGAAGCGTTTCAAAAACGGAGGGGATGTCCCCCTCTTGCGCGACATCGCATTTCAAAATGGGCGCGGCGATGAAAAATTCTTCGGATAAGGCATCAATTCTTTGCTTGACAGCCTCATTAGGATAGGTAAAAGCCAGCTGGGCGCCTTCTTCGTGAAGAGTTTTAGCGATGCCCCACGCGATCGAGGCCGAATTCGCCACCCCCATAATTACCCCTCTTTTCCCTTTCATCAAACCAGCAGACACGCGAAAAACCTAAGCTTTTTTGGCCAATCATTAAAAAGCAGTCTAAAAGATTCCGGCTTGTTTTTCAAGATTGGGCTAGGAAATATACAAATCCACATGATCCGAGAATCATACAGCCATATCTGTAATTGATCTTATGGTAGTAGGTAGAGCCTTTATTCGCAAATGATACAAGGATTGGGCAAGCTTTTTATTTCATAATTTCTCTATTGTAATATATTTTATTATATCACTCTCGTTTTTGCAATCCTTAATTACTTGCAAAATTGGCTGGACTCTATTGGGGGCTGCTTTCTCCAGCGATGCCCAAAAACACTTCTTATGCACCTTCTTTACTTCTTTTCATAAGCCATCCAAAAACTTGCAAGGCGTGAAGAGAGATATCTGAAAAATTACCTGCTTCGCTAACCTTCTAAGGTAAAGTCCGACATCCAAAGTAGCTTTGTCTACTCGGAACATATTTTCGTGCACTATAAACTTCACTACTTTAGAATTATGCGGTAAAGCTTCTGCGAGGTCATCCCATCTCTCCTTTAACGGCATTTGTCGACATCCCTTTCTCAAAATTGGAAGGACATCCAAAACCAAAAAAGCAGATGAACTTAGACCGAATATCTCATATATTTCGAACCCCTATAATGACATTGTGATTAAATTTTGGGGCTGACACCTAACATTTTTATGTTAAGGTGCGCGTATGGACGTAAGACCTTGCAAATTGAGCAAAAAAGAACAGCTAAAATTAATGGAGTTTTTTGTTGCGGAAACGACAGCTAGAAC
>BNTO01000168.1 GCA_025996655.1 Alphaproteobacteria bacterium | reverse complement strand
CCAAGCGTAAGCGTATCGCCCACGCGAACAACAGGAATCTCTGCAACGTGAATTTCAAAAGCAATGTGAGAACTCAAGAAACTGCCGTCACCCGCTTCGGCCCAGGCCTCTTGTTGGCAAACAAGCACGCGAACAGGGCGCTCACCAAGAGAGTTCTTGTAAACGCCCGTTAACCCCAGGCATGCAAAGGTATTTTTCAGCAATTTTTCAACCCCTTCTGGAAACACTATGCAGCCACCAATTTGACGAGAACTCCCGGCCTTAAACACATGGGTAACGGATTGGATTGTGTGTGCAGATCCGTGCCTCTATCAAACCGGCGGGGCTCTTGTTTGGCGTACAACGGTTTCCCAAGCGTATTCACGGTTTCGTTAAAATCGGCTGGTGCGAAATACGTCACAAACGTTTCCAACGTTCCTATGGGGAAAGCGTGCCCTTGATTGGCAGCAATGAAACGGCGCACGTTGCCGTCGGGATCGGTCGCCTGACCTCGGTATTCTTCGAACGTTATACCTGCAAACGTAAAGCCGGAGCGCATATCGTTCCGAAGAGCCGCCCCTTCTTGCCAATGTTCGTAAGCTTCTTTGACTTTCGCATGCGACGTGAGGGCATCGAAAAATTCACTGCTCACGAGGGCTCGGATTTCCGTCATGTATTCGCCGCGAAGATTGTCCTCGATGTGCCGGACCACTTCTAAACACTTGGCTTTGACATCGGTTGTGGCGGTCGAAAGCGCGAAGTTAACAGACTTTTCCGTGATGCCAAATTCCGAAAATAAATCAAAGAGCGGAGACCCGTCCGCGTCCAAAATCTTGCCTTTTAAAGCTCCCATTCTTAAGTGCTCTAACGTAATGGCGTGCTTGTTGCGCATGGCCTGCAAGTGATCCGTTAAAACGTCCGCTAAAGCTGCTACCTCATTTTCGCTTCCAAACGCGCGTATTCCCTGGACCTCTTCGGGTAAAACCACATCTTCGTGAGGGATATGAGGGATCGTGAAAGTGCGAACCGTGCGTTTCCCACGCACCCCAACGGAAGCGGGGCTGCCTGGAATTTGGGTTGGTAACAGGTTCAACACTCCATTTTTTTCTTCGATGGCGATGTGCCTGAAGCGCGTTGATTTCTTGGTAAAAATACCGAGACTTTCGGCACGGCCGTAGGTGTTGGGCAAAATATTGATGGCGTCGGTTAACGCGATCATGTTAAAAGCGTTGCTAGAAAAGGGATTCATCATCGTTAGGCTCCTTTGCGGACGAGAATGCCGCGTTCTTTGAGTTGGTTGGTAGCGGTTGTTTTTTCAGGCGTTGTGATAGCGGCAGGCCAGATGAGGGCGTTTGAGGCGCAAGTGGCATCGCGAGCAAGGATGATGGTTTCTTTATCCGCGGTCGTGGCATTCGTATCTTGAATCAAAACACCATATGCGGTTTCGGCTCCTGTGGACGTTTGTTGTGTTGTTAAATCCAAGGCTACGACTTTTCCGTCGGCCTTGAGTTGAGCAACAACAGTCCCTAGCTTTAGATTTTGTCCTGATTTGAGCGTCACGACGTCTCTTGAAAAATATTTTTCGGCTTCTTGTTTTTAAAGATCGCCAAGATTGTTGGATTCACAATAATTGTGTTCACATTGTGTTGTCATAAAAATTCTCCTTTTTTTAGTGGGTTAAACGATTTTTAGCGGCTTGAATGAGAGGATTTTCAGGGGCTTTGGTTGGTGGCGAACGTGTCGATACAATGTCTACGGTCGTACTTTCCATCTCTTTTAAAAGCGACTCTTGCGCTTCTGAAACCGAGAGGTCGCGTTCAATCCAGCGAACCAGCAGCTCAGGGCGCTTCGCAATTTTGCAAAGTTTCACGAGGCCCAGAACAGGACTGGTCGGAACTTTGTCGCCTTCCTCCTTGGGTTTTTCGGGTTCAGAGGAGTGTTCCGTTTTTTCAAGAACAACGGGATTTTCTTCAGAATTGTCTTGAGGTTCATCGGAAAGATTGTTCTCAAGAGAAATTTTCTCAGGAGAACCCGTCTCAAGATCTTCGGTAAGCGCTTCAACATCAGGTTTCATAACAGGGCTCCTTGGGTTAGAGGTTGCAAAAACAGGTTTTGGGGAAACCTGGGACGGACTTTTAAAGTGAGGCGTCGTGAGGTCTTGAAGGGACATGAACCCATCGGCAAGGCCTTCATCGATGGCCTCCTCTCCAAAAAATAAGGCGGCTTCGGTAGCTTGCACGGCGGCTGGGGAAAGATTCCGATTC
The DNA here is from genome assembly GCA_025996655.1 of Alphaproteobacteria bacterium. Lineage (GTDB taxonomy): Bacteria > Pseudomonadota > Alphaproteobacteria > BNTO01 > BNTO01 > BNTO01. The sequence continues at coordinate 409 of BNTO01000168.1, read as the reverse complement.
CGAGCCACCCTTTCAATAAACAGCGCATACAAACGGTCGATTTCACCTTGCATCGTGAGCATCGCCTCTTTTGAAAGCGGTTTATGCGGTGAGAGGTCGTTTTTATGCTGCCCTGCAAAAATTGGGGTAATTTTCAACCCTTCTTTTCTATCGAACCCACTTTGGTCGAGGTGCGTGGCCATGACGCCAATGCTTCCAACGCCGGATGTACGGGTTATCCAAACGCGTTCGGCACTGCTTGCAATGGCGTACGCTGCTGAAAACGCGTCGTCGTTAGCAAGGGCTTCGATTTGTTTTTGTTGGCGCGCTTCAAAAATGAAATCGCATAAATCAAACAAACCGCTGACTTCACCGCCAGGGCTATCCATATCTAAAACGATTTTTTCAACGAGGGGATCATGAAGTGCGT
>BNTO01000167.1 GCA_025996655.1 Alphaproteobacteria bacterium | reverse complement strand
CTCCACCGAAATAAGACTCATCAAGTTCGATTTTCCCACAAAATTGCTCGATACGATTTTGCTGTTTGAGTGCAATCTTTTCCCGTAATTTATGAAAGAATCTTATGGCAGAATTCCTGTGAATACCGATCAATTCTGCAGCTGTTCTAGCTGTCGTTCCTGCAACAAAAAATTCCATTAATTTTAGCTGTTCTTTTTTGCTCAATTTGCAATGTTTTATGTACATACGCGCACCTTAACATAAAAATGTTAGGTGTCAGCCCCAAAACTAATTTCGTATAGTCGAACCGTTTTGGTCAAGAATGCCGAAAGCTTGAAGAATTTCCTCACTTACATGATCTGCAAGGTTAAAACCGTTTTTTTGAGAAATGAGGAGGGCTTTCCGAATGTCCTCATCTGTTTGAGCTGCAAAGTAAAGAAAGTATTGGTCAAGAACAATGAGAGCTTGAAAAATTTTCTCATTTTTATGACGAGCTTCTTCAGCCTTCTAACGTTCTTCATGTTCTTGATGGTCTCGCGCTTCACTTGTACACTGGTCCCAGCCAGAGATTGGATGTGTCCTTTCAAAAAACCAGCGTTCATCCTGAGCCTTTTCTTGTTCCCTTACAAATCTTCCCAGGAACGGAAGGTTTCGCTTGGTGCTGTCCCATCCTCTTCAGAGATGAGGACGACCAGAGAATTTCCTTCTCCTAGGTCAGAATCTTGCAAGGCAAGTAAGTCTACACTTTCTGTTGCTCCCGCTCCTTAAGAGTACAAAATAAATATAAATAAATTATTTGAGTTTTCTTAATAAGACATTAATTTGTCAATGAAATACCATGCTATTTTCTTCTTCTCCTTCCCCCACAAAGTGCATCATATGGTTAGTGAAAAGATATTTTTAAAGGTGCCAATTTATTTCGTAGCCAAAAATTGCTGAAACTGGTCGAAAAGACCCTTGAGAGAGCGCGAAAGGCCGGCAGCCATGTCGTACCACAAAACGTACGAAAGAAACAAGAAAAGCAAGAGGAGCCCGCCTATCACGCGCGCCCAAAACCTCAAATCGGGCAGGTGGGAAACATTGTCGGACGTCAAGGTTTTTTCATAACATTCGGGCATAAGTTTGCTGACGCCATATTCGCTTAGAGCGGGATTGCGGCCATGAATAAAAGCATAAAGGCGGCGTTCATAATTTTTGATGTGATGCAAATCTTCGGCCTCGCGAAATTTCCCTTTAAATCCTAACGCTAAAATATGAAAATAAACAAAAGCCAAGGCTTTTTGAGCCGGATCATAACGCGATAAAAGGGAGTCCATTTTTTGAAAAATTTGTTCGCCCGCCGATTGTGTTTGAAAAAGCTGACTTTCCAACAAAAATTGTTGCCAAATTTTTTGACCACTCCACGGAAGCGTCAAAAACACTTCGTCGGCCAAGGCGATCATAGCGTATTGGGCCTCTTTGAGCTGTTGCAAATCGGTGGCGTCCAAAAGATGCAAGAAAGAAGCGATGCGTTCTGACAAAAGTTTTTTCAAGCGTGTTTGAATGTCATCGGCGGCCTTAACAGCGTGCACGGGGGCTTTAGGAATTTCGTGCGCGGCTAAAGGAGATTGATTGGCATTGCTAGAGGCGGGCACTTCGCCTTCAGGCGCAGCGGGGACGACGGTCGGTTCCTCTTGGTCTAATTCCGCATCAAGGCGCGTTGTTCTCAGGGCAATTTCCTTGCATTTTAAAAGTTCATAATAAAAACTTTTGAAAAATTCTCCTAAAATGCTGGAAGAGCCCAAGGCCGAACCTTCTGAATAGTGTTGCGATTCTCTGCTCATTTTTTCGGCATCTCTCTTTTTTTATTTTTGCGATTTTTTCATAACTGTTTTTTTAGGCTGCTTTGGCGGATCCTTTTTGTGCGGCAGCTTCTTCGTCTTTGGCCACAAAAAGAATAATATCGGCCGGGCGACTGTGCTCACTGTCCGACGGATTGAAAATGTGAAGATATTGATTGGGCTGAATAAACTGCGAATCCAACACGATAAAAAACAGCGTTATATCCCGAGGCGGCGACATTTCGTACAGCTTTTCGTCTTCAACACGCGCCCGCGCGGCTCCTGTCATGCGTTTGGACTGCACTTTTTGCAGCGCCTCATCCGAAACAATCACGGCCTCTTTCATCCATAGCTCCATGTGACGCGCCTGAATGCCGGGTTTCGCGCGCAACCCTACAAAAAGCTCTTGCGCGTTTGAAGGAAGGTAAGCCGAACGAAGTTTGAACGAAAAAACGCGGTCATTCTTTTTGAAAGGAAACAGGGCGTAGTCTAAAGATAAATGTTCAAGGCAATGCGCGACATAATCCATGATGGGAAGGATACTGCGATCAATTGCGTTGTGGTCATATTTACCAAAACGCGGGGGCGGCGTAGACAGATTCAATTGGGCGACCAATCCCGCCGCCTCCATGAGTTCACCATACAATTCAAAAGGAGAAACGGCCTTGCTGCTGACAAGCGCCTCAAGCGTGGGGAGCATCGAAACGAGGGGCTTTAAAATATCCGCCGTTTCGCGCATCAGACTAGTCCCCATTTGTGTTTGCCATTTTTCACTAAGGCCCATAATTTTTTCGCGAATGGTCCGTGTTAAATCCAGACAGCGCGTCCACACGTGCGACGTTTCTCCCATTTGAAAACAGGGCGGGGTGAAGTCGGCTAAAACAAAAGCGCCATCG
>BNTO01000166.1 GCA_025996655.1 Alphaproteobacteria bacterium | reverse complement strand
TCTAGCTGTCGTTCCTGCAACAAAAAATTCCATTAATTTTAGCTGTTCTTTTTTGCTCAATTTGCAATGTTTTATGTACATACGCGCACCTTAACATAAAAATGTTAGGTGTCAGCCCCAAAATTTAATCACAATGTCATTATAGGGGTTCGAAACATATGAGGAATTTGATGAGTGAATCAGTAAAATAAGCCAAAACACTTACCGTCCCTGAAAAGTAACAACCAAGAACGCCATGGACAAAACGTAAAAACTAAATATGGATACAGCGCAGGCCGTATCACCAGACATATTTTTACTGAATTCAACAATACTCGTCTCTTTTTCAGAGAGAATATTAAGCTGAACCGTCATGCAGGAAGACTGGTAGGAAAAAAAACGAAAGAGCAATCATCAAAAAGCTAGAGAAAATTCCGATGTTTGCCGTCGCTAAGGGCAACGAAATGAGGCTGGCGCCTATGGTCGTTCCCGAGACCAAAAATATGGAATGAATTAATTTTTTCATAAAGATTCTCCATTTAATAGAAAGACGTGAACGCAAAATACTTGATTACAAAAATAGATAATAGGAGGCGACTAACGCCACCAAATGTGTGCGTACACAGATGCTGGACCACTTTTCATTTTGCTTAAAACAAAAAATTTGAGCACAACAATCTATTTAAAAAAGCTCCTCCACAGCATCCATTTCTATTTCTTCGCGTTGGACAATAGACCTCCTGTAAAAGAAGGAAAAAAATCATCGATTTCAATGAGGAGGATCGGTTTTGTCAAGGAGGTACCAAAAAGTTTGTGTACACGCTTTTGTGGAGCTCTAATTTTCAAAAAAACAGCCAAAACTACCCAAAACTTGAAAAACTGTGAGAACTGACTTTTACAGGAGGTCTAATTTTTTCCCATGCAGAATATTAAGATGCTGCAAGTTTTTGTGGGTTCCTTCGTTGTTTTTTATTAAGACGCTCACCAGTTCTTCCAGGGAAGTATAGGCATCCTGAGGGAGAGGCAGGCCCCTCAGTTCTTCGGGTTTTACAATAAGCTGCGTTTTCTCGTCAATTTCTACGCGGACACGCTCCGCAAAGGCAAAGTCGAAATAATTCTGCATACGCGCATTCCACTTTGGGGGATAGTACCAAAAAATGTTATCTTCCGGACTTTTGACAAAAGCAAAAGGTTTCGTCCCCCAAGACTCTTTTTCGCTAACACTCATAATTTCCTTTTGATTTTCAGGGCGCAAAAGAGGATTTCTGCCGATTTGAGTCAACAGTACGTTTTCTTCTTCAAGATTTTTACAGACTAAGGCCGAAAAATTTTTGAGTTCTGCCAAAAACAAATTCCCCATTCCTTGAAAGCGGCTTGACGTTTGCGCAAGATCCGTACAAATTTTTTTATAGGCGCTTTGCGTAGGCTGGATCGCCCAGCAAGTTCTATAGATTAGGTCCTCGCTTTCAAAGTCTTTTTCTAAAATTTCTGTAAAATAATTCTTTAGAGCGCTACATTGATCCGCCAACTTCGCATAAAACGCCTTTTGTCCTTCCAAAAACAAAAGGAAATTTTTTTGCCGTTGCGCCATCGAAGGGGACATCGCCATAAGAAAGGCTTGAAGACGTTCTTCAAAATTTGCCGGAGGCCCAAAGGTCGTTATTACATTTAAAAATTCAGGAATGTCCGCTTTCTCAGGAGGGACAGGCGTGCGCGTCCCTTCCTCTGGGGGCCCTAAGCAGGTCGCCGCACTTTCACGAAAATCGTACAAAGTTTCGAACAAACTCTTCATTCCAGGTTCTTCTGGGATCGTCTGAATTTTACAAGAACGATGCGGCGTAAGGCGAAATTGTGCAAGAAAAAGCAAGGTTTTGGAAACCTCTTCAAGCGCCTGGGGAACTTTCAAAAGATTTGTATTGAACGTTAGGACCTCGGCTTCTTCGCCAAGCAATCCGGAGCTGGAAGAAGAGGATGAGGAAGTCGCCCTAGCCTCAAAAGCCTCTTTCGAAAAAAGATCTTGGCAAGAAAATTCGTAATATTTTTGGAAAAAAGAGGCCGCGTCTTTCACGAAATTCAGCGCCGTTGCGCAAGACGAACAAGCAAAAAGCTTGGCTGAAAAGAGAAAGGAGAAAAGCAAAGAAATTTTTACGATATTTATATTCATAAAGAAGATTTTTTAATATTTCTTCTTTTATTCTATAGCTTTTTGTTTATTTTTTTATTAACAAATATTTTATTCAAAAAAAATACATTCCCAATGTTGAACAAGTCTTAAAAAAGAATAAGCGGCATTGGCAGGGCTCGTTGAAGGCAATTTTGTCATCTCTTTTTGTGTTTTGGAAGAGTGATACCGTTGATACAGTTCATAAGCCTTGGCTCCATTGGCATAAATTTTTTCTAGGGTTGCTTCCTTAAAAAGTAGAGATAAATCTGTCGGCGTAATATTTTTTAGGCTCCGATCCTTCGCGCTTTCCATGTCGCAACTTTTAACGACATCATAAAGAGCCACCCCATGAGCTAAAAGCAGCGCTTTTCTCTGTTCCACGGCATCATGTACGTGAGTTTGACAAAATAGCTTAAACTTCGCCTTGTGGCATATAGCTACCTGTCTAGTCCCAAATTCTTGTTGTATAATTCTTGAGCAAACTCCGTCGACTCTTTCCCCATCTTTTTAGCAACAAATTCTACGGGGGTAAACCCTTTTATCGCCTTCAATCTTTTCCCCAAG
>BNTO01000165.1 GCA_025996655.1 Alphaproteobacteria bacterium | reverse complement strand
TTCGCGTAATGTTCCAATACCCTCTTTCTAAAATCTGTACTGTAAGCCAAATTAAAACCGTTAACAAAAATCACTAATAGGGTTTACATTTTTTTTGCAAATTTTTCAAGCCGCTTAGCTATATAATGCTTAAATTCTGATACATCTGAGGCATGATAAGCTTTAAAACTGTCCGTATAAACGGTGGAATCGGGCATGACTTTTTCTTTTATCCGGGGGATCAACGTTGACTTTTTTGCATCATCCCTAACTTCCGTGTCAACATTTCTGCCTCTTTTCACTATTTCAAAAACAAGAACCTTCCCGGCAGCTCTACGATCTCGTTTTCCTTTCCTAACTCCACTGAAATAAGACTTATCACGTTCGATTTTCCCACAAAAGGACTCGCTACGATTTTGCTGTTTTGAGGGCAATCTTTTCCCGTAATTTATGTAGTCACGCGGGATGGTTGAACACCCTCGCCTAAAGGCGAGGGTGTTCAACCATCCCGCGTGACTACACAAATACCACCTCGCGATCCTTAGCATACTTATGCGATTTTTTAAAGGGAAGTAGTATACCTTCATTTCCTACAAGCCGAAGTCCTTGCTGTTTATACAGATCCTCTTTTTTCGGATCGATATTTTTGATCTCTGCTGCCTGCTTTTCCAAAGCCGTAAGTTTTTGCTCCACAATCTCAGACGCAAGAGTGTGCGACTTTTCCGGTAAATGCGAACACCCTGCCAAGAATGCAAACGCGCATAAAATAAATCTACTTTTCATAAGGACCTACTCATTTCTAGGGTGCCTTTTCTGATAATTCGCAAGCGACTTCAGGTATTGTAACGAATTCTTTGTTTTTAGGACACATTTTCAAACCGCTTAGCTATAGAACAGGAGAATTAAAAATCCCTTTGCTGCCTCTCTAAGCCGCAGCATTCCCAAACTTTGTAAGCTGTCCGTCGAAAAATAGTTTCACAATCCCAACCGGGCCATGGCGTTGTTTGGCAATAATGAGTTCGGCTTGGTTATAGATCCCATTCATTTTTTTTTGCCAAACGGCATGTTCCTCCGTCCCCTCTTTGGGCTCTTTGCGCAACTCATAATATTCTTCGCGGTAAATAAACATAACAACGTCGGCGTCTTGCTCAATAGATCCCGACTCGCGTAAGTCTGACAATTGCGGACGTTTATCGTCCCGCTGCTCGACGGCGCGCGACAACTGCGAGAGTGCCAAAACGGGCACATCCAGCTCTTTGGCGAGCGTTTTTAAGGCGCGCGTAATCGTCGAAACTTCTTGGACGCGATTATCATTGCGGCGTGAAGAGGCGTCCACAAGCTGGAGATAATCGATAATAATGAGGCCGATGTTGTGTTGCCGTTTCAGGCGACGCGCGCGGTTGCGCAGGGTGGAAAGGCTCAGCCCGGGGGTGTCGTCAATAAAGAGGGGCAAATCGTGAATTGTCCGACTGACTTCGACAAATTTCGGAAAATCGTCTTTGCGAATACTTCCTCGACGAATTTTGTCGGAAGAAATGCCGGATTCGCTGGCTAAAATGCGTGTGGCAAGTTGTTCCGCCGACATTTCTAGGGAGAAAAAGACAACAGTAGCGCCATCTTGCGGGTTTCTTAAAGAGGTTTGCGCCGCGTTAAACGCCATATTGGTGGCAAGGGCCGTTTTCCCCATAGAAGGGCGACCCGCAATAATGAGCAAATCCGATTTGTGCAGCCCTCCCAACCAGCGATCGACGTCTAAAAACCCCGTCGTCACGCCGACGATGTGGCTGTCACGTTGGAAGGCCATTTCCGCGCTTTCAATGGCCTGCGTTATAGCGTCGCGAAACGCAACCACCGAGTGCGCCTCTTGGCCCAACGTAACGAGCGAATAAAGTTTTTTCTCAACATCCTCAACAATAGTCTCGGCGTTAATTTCAAGGTCACTATTGCGGCAATCGTCGGTTGTTTCTTGGGCGATCTTCATAAGTTCGCGCCGCAAAAAAAGGTCATAAATAAGAACGCCGTAATCGGCCGTATTCATGAGAGAGACAACAGAATTGGCTAAATCTACCAAATAACTCGCACCGCCAACTTCACTGAGGGCGTCATCCTTTTGGAAAAAATCCTTGAGGGTAATGGGATCGGCACTATAATTTTTATCGCGCAAAAATTGAATGGCACGAAAAATTTTCCCGTGAACCGGCGAGTAAAAATGTTCAGGCTTAAGAAAATCTCCCACATTTTCTAGGACATTGTTGTTGAGCAAAAGCGCCCCGAGGAGGGCTTGTTCCGCTTCAAGATTGTGAGGGACCGCTTCCGGAGGGGCTGGCTTGTTCTCTAAAGAAGTCGGACTATGTGTTGCCGACGTTGCAAGCAGCGCGGAAGGATTGGGCGCTAAAGACGTATTCGCAAAAATGGGCTCCCCTGCGGACAAAGGAGATAACAAGGGAGGCGCGGGTTCCGGCGTTTCGATCGGTGCGCTATCCGAAATTTTCGCTTGAGGCATTGTCTGTCCTTTTCATCTTTTTCTTTCAAACGTTTGCAAATGCCTCGTTCTTGAAAGTTTTCTTATGTTTTCGCTGACACATACAGGATGAAGAGATCTCGGCCAAAAATCAAGTTTTTCCTTAGCCTTGTGTAAGTTCACACAATTTGAGACAGCGCGCGAGCGTCCTGACTTAAAAGATACTCTGTGGGAGCTTTACCTTTCAACCTAAAGTGGGAACGATAGTTGTTGTATTTCTATAACGCCTTTTCAAGC
>BNTO01000164.1 GCA_025996655.1 Alphaproteobacteria bacterium | reverse complement strand
TTGACTTTGAGGAATTTCGAGACGAATTGCCTCCGTCGTTCGGGCGTTCCTGTGGTAAATCTGTCTCCTAAAGCCTCCTTCCACACTTCATAATCTTGCTCAAGAATTATACAACAAGAATTTGGGATTAGACAAAAAATCCCTGCTTCATGTTTTGCGTTTTTTTTTATTGCAAAAATCTCAAAAAACTTCTAACGATAGGGAACAAACACGTTCAAAAAAATGCGAGCATGCCTGATTTCCGCGCAATCACAAACAAAGTTTTGAAATGGTACGCCGTGCATCAACGCGTTTTGCCGTGGCGTACTGTTTTGCCCGAAAAGCCGGATGTCTATAAAGTGTGGGTTAGCGAAATTATGCTGCAACAGACGACGGTCGTGACGGTTCAGCCTTATTTTTTGAAATTTATCGCGCGTTTTCCTACCGTACAAACCCTCGCCGCAGCGCCTTTAGAGAACGTTCTCGTATTGTGGAGTGGGTTGGGATACTACAGCCGCGCGCGTCGTTTGCATGAAACCGCGCAACGTTTGGCGGCTTTACACTCTTGGCCCCAGACGCCCGCCGCGTGGGAGACGTTCCCTGGCGTTGGGAAATACACAGCGGCGGCTGTTTGTGCGCTAGCTTTTCAGGCCCCGGTCCTCCCTGTGGATGCCAATATTCGGCGCCTCCTTTCGCGTTTGTTGGGGGCTGCGTCCCAAAAATCGGAAATCCTTGCCGCGCAATGGAGTTCTGCTTTGCCCAAACGGACGCCTTGGGGGGATTTGGCGCAGGGCCTTATGGATCTAGGCGCCCTTTTTTGTTACCCAAAAAATCCGGCTTGTGCGGTCTGTCCCCTTGCGGAAAATTGTGTTTGCGCGCAAGGACAGACGCCGCCTGAAGTTTTGTTGGGGCCCGCTAAGCGCCCGTTCCCACGCCCTATACGTTGCGCTTATGCGTTGTGTCTTATGAATGAAAAGGGTGATGTCTATGTTGAAAAAGAAGAGCAAAATAACTTGCTTAAAGGCCTTTGGCGTGTGCCTATTTTTGAAGCTCCTGCGGAAATTGTCCAGGACACCTTTCCGTTTGATCTTCGGTCTCTTTTTTCTCATTTTGAATGGCGCCTTCACCTTCTTTTGGGACCTGCGGAAAAAGGTACGGCCCATTTTTCCCCTCTAAAAAATATGCCTTTAGAATTAAAAAACTTTGTTTGTAAGCCCGCGGGATGTTTTGTTTCCTTAGAAGACAGCGCGACGTTGCCTTTTTCTTCTCTTATGACAAAAATTTTGAAAATTTTGAAAAATAAAACCCAAGGGAATTAAGAAAAAACTCATGCGCACAAATTTCAAAAATCACTTCATCAAATAAGCCAGAAGAGCGTCCAGCCGTTTACACCCCTGGGGTGTGGCACGTAAGCGCCCGCCTTCATAGATCACATATCCTTCTCGTTTTAGATGGTCGAGTCTTTCTAATTTTATGATTTTGTGTAATGGGACGGGCAGTGTTTCACAATAAAGACCTTCGGTCATACGAAGCCCGACTAAAACGGCTTCTTTGGCTTGATCCTCTTCGGATAATTCGCTTTTGTCCTCCAAAATGTGTTGATTTTCTAAAATAGAGTGGAGCCATTTCTCGGGCAGGGCTTCCTGCACAAAAGCATATTTTCCCTCGTTTGTGCGGAAGCGGCTGTGAGCGCCGGGCCCAACACCAACGTATTCTTGGTAACGCCAATAGCTCCTATTATGTTGGCATTCAAAGCCGGGCTTGGCATGATTGGAAACTTCGTAGGCAGGGACCCCGTTTTTTTCGGTGTATTCCTGGGTCCATTCAAACATAGTGGCACACGTATTTTCGTCGAGCACGAGTAATTCTCCGTGAGCGTACATATCTCCAAAAAGCGTGCCTTGTTCAATAACGAGTTGATACAAAGATAAATGAGGGACATTCCTTTCAAGAATTGTTTGAAGTTCCGTTTTCCAAAGTTCTAAAGAATGTCCAGGCCAGGTGTAGATGAGATCTACGGAATAATTTTCAAAAAGTTTTTCACAGGTTTCGAGCGTTTCAAAAGCTTCTTGAACGCTGTGAATTCGATTTAAAACAGCGAGCCCTTCTTCTGTGAGGGACTGTATACCTATGGACGGGCGATTCACTCCTGCTGCTTTGAATTCTCGAATTTTTTGTGCGTTTACGGTGCCAGGGTTCATTTCCAAAGAAATTTCGACAGGCTTCACCACAGGCCAAAGATGGTAAATCTCTTCAATTAAAGAGGCGATGACAGACGCCGGCAAAAGAGACGGCGTGCCTCCCCCAAAAAAAATAGAACGGACGGGTCGGCCTAAGGTTTTTACGGCCACGTGTCTTAAGGCAAACAGATAGGCTCCTTCCCACTGTTTGAAATCTAAAATATCACGAACAGGATAGCTGTTAAAACTGCAGTAGGAACATTTTGATAAGCAAAAAGGCCAGTGAATGTAAAGAGAGAGGAACTCTTTTGGAGAAACGGCGGAGCAGTCCTCTTCCATGATGCGGGCTCTCTTCGCTTTTTTTTGAGTTTTAATGGGACCATAATAGAAGAAAAAAAAGGAAACAGCAAGTGCGGGCCTTTGTTCTTAACGGCTTGATACAAATGCTTAAAAAACCGCCCCTTCAACAGCCAAGTGCAACACCGTCCCCTAAAAAAGAATCCTTGAAAAAAGGCCTCGGCATTTCCTGCTCGATTTGTATCCTTTTTCTCTGCTTTCTCTGCTCGTTCGTTATTTTTTCGTCT
>BNTO01000163.1 GCA_025996655.1 Alphaproteobacteria bacterium | reverse complement strand
TAACTTGGGGAAAAGATTGAAGGCGATAAAAGGGTTTACCCCCGTAGAATTTGTTGCTAAAAAGATGGGGAAAGAGTCGACGGAGTTTGCTCAAGAATTATACAACAAGAATTTGGGACTAGACAGCCTAAAAATCCCACGGGATTGTTGCAACGCCTCCGGGGTTCGATATGATTAAAAATTTAATCACAATGTCATTATAGGGGTTCGAAACATATGAGGAGTTCTATAACTAGGAGTGATTTGTGGGCGAATAACGTAACAAAACTGAGACCTAAGCTTGAAAAGGCATTGGGAAAATATAATATTATTGTTCCCACTTTAGGTTGAAAGGCCAAACTCCCGTGGAGTATTTTTCATCTCAGGACGCTCTCGTACCGTCTCAAATTATGGGGGCTTATACATATCCCTACAACCCGCGTGACGCCCTTTCTTTTTTTGTAGTAAGCTGAAAGAAAGTACAGAACTTTAAGAATGTTCATGCCCAGAGATTGTCAGAAAAAAACAGCCCCCCATGTTTGTTCTTTGCTGCCCGAGAGAAGCACTCTTGTGCCCATGGTTGTTGAACAATCCGGGCAGGGAGAACGCGCCTACGATATTTATTCACGCTTGCTTAAAGAACGAATTATTTTCTTGACGGGCGAAATCTACGACGACATGGCGGCGCTTGTGTGCGCGCAGCTTCTTTTTTTGGAGTCGGAGAACCCTACGAAAGACATTTGTTTGTACATTAATTCACCCGGCGGTGTTGTCACATCGGCTCTTTCCATTTTGGACACGATGAATTATGTACGCTGCGATGTGGCGACGATTTGTATTGGGCAAGCGTGTTCGGCGGGCTCTCTTTTGCTGACGGCCGGGACAAAAGGAAAGCGCCAAGCCCTTGTAAATTCGCGTATTATGGTCCACCAGCCGTCAGGGGGCGCGCAAGGAAAAGCGGCCGATATTGAAATTCAAGCTACGGAAATTTTAAAACTCCGCCAAAGACTGAATGAGATTTATGCCGCTTGCACGGGGCAAAAGCTTTCTGTTATTGAGGCAGCCATGGATCGTGATCGTTTTATGTCCGCGGAAGAAGCCGAAAAATTTGGGTTAATTGATAAAGTTATTACCCACCGCGAGCCTCCGGCTAAAACAGTTTGATTTTTGATATGTCGCGAGAGTTAACGTTTTTTTTGCAGTTAGCGTTGTAGGATTGTAAGGTAAGAACGGATGTTCCCTAAAAAGCAACAGCGTGGAAGGAGCTTTGTTTGTAAATTTTGGGGTGTTTTCTGAAATTTTGAAAAAGATTTTGAAAAAAAGAATGGTTTCTAATGGTTAAAGACTTTGATGATGAACAGAAAAAAACATTGTATTGCTCTTTTTGCGGAAAGAGTCAGCATGATGTCAAGAAACTGATCGCAGGGCCTTCGATCTTCATCTGCGACGAGTGCATTGAACTTTGCTCAGACATTGTCAAAGAGGGCAGTCAGGACGTTCTTATCCCGTCCAGCAAAGCCGTTCCTCCGCCTAAAGAAATTTGCTCCGTTCTCGACAATTATGTGATTGGTCAAGAACACGCCAAAAAAGTTCTTTCCGTTGCGGTTCACAATCACTATAAGCGTTTGACGAATATCTCGAATCAAAATCCCGATGTTGAGATCGCGAAATCCAATATTTTGCTTATTGGCCCCACAGGGTGCGGAAAAACGCTTCTGGCGCAAACGCTGGCACGCATTATTGATGTTCCCTTTACCGTGGCGGATGCGACAACGCTCACCGAGGCGGGGTATGTTGGCGAAGACGTTGAAAATATTATTTTAAAGCTTCTGCAAGCGGCGGATTACAACGTCGAAAAAGCGCAACAGGGCATTGTCTATATTGATGAAATTGATAAGATCTCGCGCAAATCCGACAACCCTTCCATCACGCGCGACGTTTCAGGCGAGGGCGTTCAGCAGGCCCTCTTGAAAATTATGGAAGGAACCGTAGCGTCTGTTCCTCCGCAAGGAGGGCGTAAACATCCTCAACAAGATTTTTTGCAAGTCGATACCACCAATATTCTTTTTATTTGTGGCGGCGCCTTTGCGGGGCTCGATAAAGTTATTAGTGCGCGTGGAAAGGGGTCCGGGATCGGCTTTGGGGCGACGGTTTCCGCGCCCGATGAGCGCCTTACGGGCGATATTCTTAAAGGCGTACAACCCATAGATTTGCTCAAGTTCGGGCTTATTCCTGAGTTTATTGGCCGGCTGCCTATTCACGCTACGCTGGAAGATTTGGATGAAACCGCCTTAAGGCGTATTCTCATTGAACCCAAAAATGCCCTTGTGAAACAATATGACCGCCTTCTCGAAATGGAGGGCGTTAAATTGCGCGTTGAAGATGGCGCGCTTAATGCCATTGTCAATAAGGCGATTGAACGGAAAACAGGAGCACGCGGCTTGCGTTCTATCATGGAGTCTGTCCTGTTGGAGCCTATGTTTGATTTACCCTCGGAAAAAGACGTTGTCGAAGTGATTATCACCGAAGAGACGGTAAAGGATGGAACGCCCCCTTTGAAAATTGCCGGGAAAAGAAAAATGTTTCCCAAAAGGCCCCCTTCTCAGCAAAATGCATCCGAAGGAAGCAAGGCTTTTGCTTAGGAATTGATACCGAATAATAGGGACAAAACAACTTTGCGCGTACGACACTGACGCGTATGAAGAAAGGAGATACATTAGCGCTAACAACGCGGATGAAGCTGTTTTGCCCGCACGGAATGAGTA
>BNTO01000162.1 GCA_025996655.1 Alphaproteobacteria bacterium | reverse complement strand
AGCTGTTCTAGCTGTCGTTCCTGCAACAAAAAATTCCATTAATTTTAGCTGTTCTTTTTTGCTCAATTTGCAATGTTTTATGTACATACGCGCACCTTAACATAAAAATGTTAGGTGTCAGCCCCTTCCTAAATTGCACAACATGACATTCTCAAATTGCGCTGACAAAAATGAAATCACTCTTGACTTTATAATTCTTTTTGTAAACGCGTCAACAATAGCCTATTCAAGAATGTCGCCTTCCAAGCAACTCAGCGTTGCTTTCCGGATGTGGACAGTATGAAGCGTGTTCATCCACGCGTCAGGGTCGCTAACGTTGACGACGACAGACTGCATAAATTCCGATTTCCCTAAGATTTGCCCCTCTTTTTTCCCAAAGCGCTGAAACAAAACAGAGGACGTCCGCCCTACGCAACTTTTATTAAAAGCCGTCTGTTGTTGGCGCAAGAGATCCTGCAAGGTCAGCAGCCGCTTGGTTTTTACGTCTTCCGCGATTTGGTCCTTCATGTTGCACGCGACAGTTCCTGGGCGCGGGCTGTATTTAAAGGAAAACGCCTGCGCATAGGTGACTGATTTTACAAATTCAAGCGTTTTCTCAAAATCTTCCTCTGTTTCGCCCGGGAACCCTACAATGAAATCCGAACAAAGGGCAATAGGAGGGCAGGCCAAGCGGGCGGCCGCAATAATAGCCTTATAATCCTCTACGGTATGGTGGCGGTTCATGGCTTTTAAAATGCGGTTGCAGCCCGACTGAACAGGGAGATGCAAAAAAGGCATGAGCTTGGGCAACGTAGCATGCGCTTGAATGAGGTCCTCGGAAAAATTCAAAGGATGGGACGAGGTATAAAAAAGGCGCTGAATCCCGTTTATGGTGCTGATTTCTTTGAGAAGGCGCGCAAGCGTCCAACGTGTTGTTCCATCCGGCGCAAGGCCTTGATATGCGTTGACATTTTGGCCAAGAAGCGTGATTTCAAGGACGCCTTGCGCAGCCAAATTCCTCGCTTCTTCTAAAATCGCGGCCGCGGGCCGTGACACTTCGCCTCCTCGCGTGAAGGGGACAACGCAGTAGGTACAAAATTTATTGCAGCCTTCTTGGATCGCTAAAAAAGCCGAACCTTGGGCATTGGATTCGTTAGGCAAAAACTGAAATTTATTTTCCCTTGGGAATTCGATGTTTAAAATTTTAAGCGTTTCCAAAGAAGGGGAGTTTCTTGAGGGCACAAATTGTTGCGGCTCTTCGTTTTGAAGACAAGAACTTTGCTTGGTGACGTTACTTTTTTGAAACAATTCCTCCACCATACGCGGAAGCTTGTGGTAAGACTGCGTTCCAAAAACAAGATCAACAAACGGAGCTGCAGCCAAAAGGGCGTCGCCTTCCGCTTGAGCCGCGCATCCTCCAACGGCTAAAAAATAAGGCTTCCCCGCCCTTTGTCGCTTGTCTTTTTTTTTCTTTAAAAAGCCTAATTCTGTGTAGACTTTGTGTTTCGCCTTTTCGCGAATATGGCACGTATTAAGGATGACAAGATCGGCCTCATCATCATCCAGCGCCTCCTTCATGCCTGCCTGTTGAAGCAAAAGCGCCATTTTCCCAGAATCGTGAAAGTTCATCTGGCATCCGTAGGTACGAATGAAAAAACGAAAGCCCTCGAGTTTCTCCGTCATAACGAACCTGAGTGAGAAAAAACAAAAAGAAAGACCTCTCGCAAAACCGCTCTCGAGATCTTTCTAAAAAAAACGCTTCAGCTAAACCCTAGACAACGATGGCCGTACCGGAGCGCCCGCGTATTGTTTTCATTTTTTTTCTGCCAGAGCGTCCCAGCCCTGTTTTTTTCGCGATTTCGCTGCGGCGGCGCGCATAGTTTGGTGCAACAACGGGATAGCCAGCATCCAATCCCCAACGCGCTCTGTAGTCGTCGACCGTCATTCTATAAACCGTACTGAGGTGCCTTTTGAGCATTTGCAGCTGTTTTCCGTCTTCCAAACAGACGATGTAATTCTCGTGAACTGAATCTTTAATCGGAACAGCTGGAGCCGTTAAAGCCCGTCCTCTGGCCGGTGTTGCATCGCCACTCAATTCGGAAAAAAGTCGAAAGAAAGTATGCATAATCGACTCAACTTCGCTCAGCTGCGTTTCTTTCGCTTGCATGTACACAGATGTTAACTGTGTAGCTAATTCAATTATTTCCTTGCGTGTAAGGTTAACATTATCGGACATTTTCTACCAAAGTTCAAAAGTATTCACATTAAATATATAGGATGTTATTACTCCCGTTGCAACAAATATTTTTAAAAAAGTGTGAAAAATTCTTTAAAAAAAGGGAAAATTTTTGCGAGAGAGGCCGACTTTGCTGAAGTTATAAAGGCGACTTTGTTTAAGTTCAGAATGATATAGCCTGCCCCAGGGTTTTAAACGATTTGTTAGTCTACAACCTTTAAAAAGAGTCGTAGACTTTTTTAAAGAGTTGTTTCATTGAGGAGCTTCAGAAAGGAGTTCCACTATAAAAAAAGGGGCTGACACATGAGATTCTCAATATAACTCTCTTAGAAGCTTTTTTAAATCCTTTAAAAGCATCTTTGGATTGCCGACGTTGAGCCGTCCCTCACACTCTTTTAGAAACAAGTAAAAATGCTCCTTAGCTGTCTAGTCCCAAATTCTTGTTGTATAATTCTTGAGCAAACTCCGTCGACTCTTTCCCCATCTTTTTAGCAACAAATTCTACGGGGGTAAACCCTTTTATCGCCTTCAATCTTTTCCCCAAG
>BNTO01000161.1 GCA_025996655.1 Alphaproteobacteria bacterium | reverse complement strand
GAATTTCGAGACGAATTGCCTCCGTCGTTCGGGCGTTCCTGTGGTAAATCTGTCTCCTAAAGCCTCCTTCCACACTTCATAATCTTGCTCAAGAATTATACAACAAAAATTTGGGACTAGACAAATACCAACCCATTCTGCAGCTGTTCTAGCTGTCGTTCCCGCAACAAAAAACTCCATTAATTTTAGCTGTCCTTTTTTGATCGTCACAACATTATCCCCATCCTCAAGTTCAATCGTTAAAGAGCCCTTTTTCAACGTCGTCGATGAATTTCCTTCCTCAATTAACATTTTTTTTCGCCCCACTATCGCTTTGATACAGCCGAGAATATCCCCGACGTCTTTGCTGACGTTCCCTTTTTGCGGCCTCCCGTTCCCTCAACAAAAGATGGTCTTATGGTAAGCGTCAAAAGTCCGTTGGGAGACGACCTTCTTTTCGATGCCTTCATAGGAACAGAAGCCATTTCAGAGTTGTTTGAATATCATATCCGTTGTTATGCGACAAAGCCGGATTTGGATATCAAAAGTCTTGTTGGGAAAAAGGCTTCCATAACCATTACAACGCTTAAAACGGAGACCAAGCGCCACTTTGCTGGCATTGTTTCGCAAGCGCAGACCCTTCCGGCCTTTCTTTTGGATCCGAAAGAAAAGCATTATTTGGCCTATTATGCCCTCACCTTACGGCCCGAGTTTTGGATTTCGACACTTACCAAAAATTTCCGCGTCTTCACCAAGAAAAAAACAAAAGAAATTATTGAGGCCGTTTTGCAAGAGGCTAATGTTACGTTTTCCAACAAAGCTTCGTCTTTAGGCGGGAACATGCGCGAATATTGCGTTCAATACAATGAGTCCAATTTTGCTTTTGTTTCACGGCTTATGGAAGAGGAGGGGATTTTTTATTTTTTTGAGCATTCCGACTCCGGCGCCGAAATGATTCTTGCCGGAGAAAACAAATCCGCCACAAAAATTTCCGACAAGGTGACTTTTGGCACGCTTTGGCCTAGTACCTTTAACAATGTGGCGACGTGGGGTGCGCAAGAGCAAGTTGTCGCCAAAAAGTTCAGTGTGATCGATCTTGACTATAGGAAGCCGTCCACGCCCCTGAAAGGGAGCGAAAGCGCGGAAAGTTTTGGAGGGGAAGTGTACGAGTACCCCGGAAATTATCCCGACAGTGATGGCGCCAGTAAGGCGGCAAAACGCAGAATGGACGAAATGTTTTGGACAAAAAGTTTGGCGTTTGGGCAAAGTAGCGTTTTGGAATTTTCGGCGGGAGCTTCTTTCACGCTTGAAAAACACACACGCAAAGATTTGAACCAAAAATATTTGATTTACGCAGTGAAGCACAGTTTTATGCGGCGCCCTGTTAAAAAAAATCCGGAAAAGCAAGAAGATTATCAACTGACTTACGAAAATCACGCCACCGTTTTGCCGGATTCTGTGCCCTTTGTTCCCCTTCGCCAAACGCAGAAACCTAAGGTTTATGGCGTCCAAACGGGCGTGGTTGTGGGGCCGGAAGATAAGGACATTCACAGCGATGAAGAGGGGCGCGTTTATGTTCAATTTTTGTGGGACCGAGAGGGGGAAAAAGACGGGAAAGATCTTTTGCCCGTGCGATGCATGCAAGGCTGGGCCGGCGCGGGGTTTGGTCTAGCGTTTGTCCCGCGTATCGGCATGGAAGTTGTTGTTTCGTTTGAAAATGGAGATCCCGACCGCCCTCTTATTATGGGGTGCGTTTATAACGGCGAAAGTAAAATGCCCGAGGCGGTCAGCCAAGAGCCCCGCATTGCGATGCTTAAAACAAAAACATCCCCCGAAGATGAAGATAAAGCGAACATCATGAGTTTTGATGACACGAAAGATAAGGAAAAGATTACGTTTCGTGCAACGAAAAATTTTGAATTGTCTTCGATTGCTAAAGAGAACGTTTTTTTGGTCAAGCAAGAGGGCGAGAAAACAACCAATCAGCTTCAAATCACCGAGGGCCTCCTTGAAACAACAATCACCAAAGGCGAACAAAAAATGTTAATTGAGGAAGGAAATTCATCGACGACGTTGAAAAAGGGCTCTTTAACGATTGAACTTGAGGATGGGGATAATGTTGTGACGATCAAAAAAGGAAATATTATTGTTAAGGTTGAGGATGGCGAAATGACCCTGACCGTCGAGAAGGATGTGACTCTCAAAACAAACGCAGCGCTTTCTGTGACGGCGGCTAAGGACATTACCCTGAAATCGGATGCGGGAATTGTTATCAAAGCCGCGAAAGATATTACGATCGAGGCTGGGGCCAATATGAACCTCAAGGCGACCGCCGATTATAAATGCGAAGCAAAGTCCATTTCCGACAAGGCCCAAATGGACGTCAAAATTGAAGGGCTGAATATTTCTGAAAAATCCTCTTTGGATTGTAAACGTGAGGGACTGAATATTTCCGACAAAGCCACGCTTGGGTTAAAGGGTGATGGTCTTACTGTAACCTTTAAGGCCATCACAACAGGCGACTACGGGGGGCTCATGGCTACGTTAAAAGGGGATGTGAACGCGTCAACGACGGGTGGCGTTATGGGAGCGGTGAAGGGATCCGCTGTTACGGCCCTTGGATAATTTGCTTTTTTTGTCTAAATCCAGAGTGATATGAGCCAGTTCCAGGGTTTTGACTTATTTGTCTGCCGGAAACCTGCGGTTGGGAGTAACATTCGTAGATAACTTTGTGGGAGACTTGGAATCCCACATTTCCCGAAGTTTTCCACAAAGTTCCCCATAATGTTACTTC
>BNTO01000160.1 GCA_025996655.1 Alphaproteobacteria bacterium | reverse complement strand
CACATCTTTTTTGGTATGCGCAAAGCGCAACAAGACTTTAAGGCACATTTAGCTTTTAAAAGAGAGATCGCGTAAGTGAAGTATCCTTCTTAAAAAAAGATTTGACTCTAAACACGGTATCTATTAAGCATTGGAATCTTTAGAAAAAATCCCTACGCTCCTGTACAATATGTACAACTTTTATAGGGAGTTTTCGTTCTTTTACAGTCAGTTCACAAAAAAATACCACTCTTTAACCCTTTCACTTCTAGTGGCGCCTACACAAAACTAAGACGGGAGCTTAAAAAGGCGTTATGGAAATACAACAACTACCGCTTCCACTTCGAAGAGTGAGGGGGAGTGTTTCCGCAAGAATTTTACGCGCAGGCTCTGTATCTTCCCCCCTCCCCTCCATTTTTATTTTCCTTGTTTTCTGGTATAAGGAGGGAGGCGTGACTTTTTCACCAATGTTGTCTTTATGCTATCCAATGTTCAGATTCTCTATGTTATTTCAGGATGTGGGGTTCTCGGATTTTTGTACGCTCTCTTTGCGATGCGGCTCGTTTTTAAAGAGCCCGCGGGAGATGAAGGCATGAGAGACATCGCAAAGGCGATTCAAATTGGCGCAAAAGCCTTTCTTAACCGCCAATATACGACGATTGCCCTTGTTGGCGCTATTTTAGCGGCTCTCTTTTGGTTTTTTTTGAGTCCTTTTGTTGCGGGAGGATTCATGGCAGGAGCCATTCTTTCGGGTCTCGCGGGCTATGTTGGCATGAATGTTTCGGTACGCGCGAATGTGCGAACGGCCGAAGCCGCCAAAAGTGGGCTTAAGGAGGGCCTGGATTTGGCTTTCCGCGCGGGAAGCGTGACGGGTTTTCTTGTTGTAAGCTTGGGCTTGCTTGGCGTTTTAGGGACTTATTATGTTTTGACGACGGTTTTAAAATGCCCAGAAAGGTTGACGTTGGAAGTTTTGGTTGCCCTGGGTTTTGGTTCATCTCTTATTTCTATTTTTGCGCGTTTAGGCGGTGGAATTTTCACCAAGGGCGCCGATGTCGGGGCGGATCTCGTCGGGAAAGTAGAAGCGGGGATTCCCGAGGATGACCCGCGGAATCCTGCGGTTATTGCCGATAACGTAGGCGACAATGTGGGCGATTGCGCTGGCATGGCGGCAGATCTGTTTGAAACGTACGTGGTTACACTGGTTGCGTCCATGTGTCTAGCGTCTATTACCTTTAAGGGAGCGGCACAAAAACTGCTCATGATTTATCCGATGCTCATTGGAGGCGTCTGCATCCTAGGCAGTATATTAGGCGTATTTTTTGTGAAATTAGGGTATGACAAAAAAGTTATGAAAGCGCTCTACAAAGGCGTTCTTGCAACAGCCGTCGCCTCGGCCGGCTTGATCTTTGTGGCAAGTTCTCAGTTTTTAGGGAGCGACGCTTTAAAAGAAGCCGGGTTCACCCTCAACAATCTTATGGGTTGCGTCCTTTCGGGTCTTGCTGTAACGGGGCTGCTCGTTTGGGTGACGGAGTATTACACCGCCACCGCGTACCGCCCTGTACGCAGCATCGCGCAGGCCTCCGAAACGGGACACGGAACAAACGTCATCCAGGGGTTGGCTGTTTCTATGGAAGCTACAGCCCTTCCTGTTCTCGTGATTTGCACAGGGATTCTTGTGGCCTTTTTGCAAGCCGGCTTGTTTGGGATTGCTCTTTCCGCTACGACCATGTTGGCCCTCGCCGGCATTATTGTGGCGTTGGACGCCTACGGCCCCATTACGGATAACGCCGGTGGTATTGCCGAAATGGCCCAGCTTCCCGAATCTGTCCGCGAAGTAACGGACGCCTTGGATGCGGTCGGAAACACGACCAAAGCTGTGACGAAGGGTTACGCGATTGGGTCGGCCGCTTTGGCTGCTCTCGTTTTGTTTGCCTCCTACACGGAGGATTTAAAACATTATTTTCCTAAACTTAACGTTGCTTTTAATTTGCAAGATCCCTACATTTTGGTGGGGCTTTTAATGGGGGGGCTTCTCCCCTACCTGTTTGGATCTATGGCTATGAAGGCGGTCGGGCGCGCCGGAAGCGCTGTTGTGATGGAAGTGCGTCGCCAATTTGCCACCATTAAGGGCATTATGGAAGGCGAAGCCAAGCCCGATTATAAGGCTGCTGTGGATATGCTGACAAAAAGCGCCATAAACGAAATGGTGATTCCGTCCTTGCTGCCTGTTTTGGCGCCTATTGCTACGTATTACGCTATTTTAGGGATTGGTGGACAAGTGGCAGCTTTTTCGACGTTGGGAGCCATGCTTCTTGGGACGATTGTCACCGGCGTCTTTGTTGCGCTTTCTATGACGTCGGGCGGAGGCGCGTGGGACAACGCGAAAAAATTCATTGAGCAAGGGAATTACGGCGGCAAAGGCTCCGAGGCGCATAAAGCCGCCGTCACGGGCGATACGGTAGGCGACCCCTACAAAGATACGGCGGGCCCTGCGATTAATCCTATGATCAAGATTATCAATATTGTGGCATTGCTCATGTTGGCTGTTTTATCGCGCTAGAAAGAAGAATAATCTTTCGACTTGATTTTTCTGAAAAAGAAGGGCTTCTTCGTTTTTTGCTTAGAACTTGCCAGAATCATATGTGTTAGCCGAGGAGTTGAAAAGCTCTGTGGTGAAATTTTATAAATTTTTTCTACTTATAAAACAGCTGAACATGCCTATGGGAAAGAATGGTAGGATGATGAAGATGTTGTCGAAAGTCAAACTTTTTTGATTGTTTGCTGTGTAAGATGGGATATAAACGGGCTGTGGTCACTTTTTACTGT
>BNTO01000159.1 GCA_025996655.1 Alphaproteobacteria bacterium | reverse complement strand
GGTTGCCGATGGCCCCAATACCAACGACGCAGCGGCCGTAGCCGCCAGCGTTTCTGCGGCGCACCCGCGCGTTTACCTTGTCGATCCGTTCGTTTTGAACCTTGCCGGCGTTGCCGTTCCGGCCTCACCCTACGTGGCGGGGGTGGATACGGAGCAAGGGTTTTGGTGGTCACCTTCCAATCACGTGATTCAAGGCATTGTGGGAACGCAGCGTCCTATTGATTTTTCGTTAGGGGAGGCAAAACTGCCGCGCGCAATTCCTTAATGAGCATGGCGTCGCGACTATCATACGGCATGATGGCTACCGCTTATTTGGAAACCGCACCACCACCACGGATTCGAAGTGGCAGTTTTTGTCCGTTCGCAGAACGGCGGACAACCTGCACGATGCCTTAGTGAAGGCGCATTTTTGGGCTCTGGACAGGAACATTTCCAAAACCTATTTCGATGATGTCGCAGAAAATGTGAACGCCTCTATCTTAAAACTTCAAACCCAGGGCGCCTTACTCGGCGGGCATTGCAGGCCGTCACCGGAGCTCAATTCGCCTGCCAATCTCGCCCAAGGCCAAGTGTATTTTGATTTGGAATTCACGCCGCCGTATCCCACGGAGCGGATGACCTTCCGTTCGCTTTTAGTCAACAATGCTTTAAAGGAGATCGTCTGATGCTACCCAAAATATTGAAAAACTTTGCGACGTTCGTGGACGGTCGCGGCTATGCCGGCAAAGTCGAAGAAATTACGCTGCCCAAACTTACCATCAAAACCGAGGAATACAGGGCTGGTGGCATGGATGTCCCCATTTCTATGGATATGGGCATGGAAAAACTCGAAACCGACATGACCTTTTCCGATTATGATCCCGAGATCTTTAAACTTTTTGGCCTCATCAGCGGGAATTTGGTGGCTTTAACGTTGCGCGGGGCCTTGCAAGAACCGGACAGCACCGAAGCGATTCCCGTCGTTTTGCATCTTCGTGGTACGATTCGCGAGCTGGATTTCGGAACATGGAAAGCCGCCGAAAAAGCCAGTTTAAAGATGGCCATGGATTTACGAGCGTATAAGCTGGTCTATAACGAAGACGAGCTCATTGAAATTGATGCCGAAAATATGATTCGAAAAATTAACGGAACCGACCAGTTAGAGAGTTTCAGAACAGCGTTGGGGTTATAAAATGGAAACAATCAAACTCACGCACCCCATTACAATCAACGGCGTCGCTTTAAAGGAAATTTTTCTACGCCGTCCTAAAGTTCGCGATCGTTTGGTGGTTGATAAAATGACGGTTTCGGACGCTGAAAAAGAAGTCCTTTTGATTGCGAACCTTGCAGAAATTTCAAGGGAAGCCGTCGAGGAATTAGACCTTTCGGATTACTCGAAAATTCAGAGGCAGTTGCAAAATTTTTTAGTTTTAACGGCACCCGACATGACCTCATGAAAGTCCTTTTAAAAATGACAAGTTGGATGGGCGGCGGGCTGCAGCAATATTGGGATATGGATTTCGAGGATTTTTGGGATTGGATGGAGGCCTTAAGAGAGGTCCAAAAAGAGGATGGAAAGTAAGGGAAACGCATGGTCCTAGCTGCTCATAAAATGAATATTGAAATCGGCGCTGCCCTCAGTGGAAGCTTCGAAAGTTCGATGAATCAACGCCGGAACGGAGGTAGCAGGCAAAATGGCGCTCGCTTTTGGCGTCAGCACCGAAGAAAGGAGCGATTCCCTTGGAAAACTTCAGGGCGCTTTCAAATTGGGGCTTTCTGATTTGGAATCGATGGGTGACGTTATGGGTTACCTCAGCTCAACGTCGCAAGCGTCTTCTAACGATTTGATGAAAAGCATGGCCGCTATTTCAGGAGTTACCACGCAGTTTGGTTTGTCCGTTCAGGCGACGGCAGGTTTAGCAACAACCTTTGTGAAAATTGGGTATGAGGCCTCGCAATCCAGTGCGGCCGTGAACCAGCTTCTCATCAAACTTGGAACAGCAGCCGACGGCACAAGCAAGGCCGCTGCGGAAGCCTGCAAAGCGATAGGCATCGTGCCTGAAACATTAAAAACCATGATGAAGGACAATCCGGAGCAGGCATTAATTTACGCTCTCGAAAAAATCAAGGCCGTTCCGATGCACAAGCAACGCGAGGCGCTCTTGCAAATTTTCGGAGCCAAAGCGCAAGCTCACGCTTCAAAATTAGCCGATAACGTTGACGTCCTAAAAGATACGTTTGCAAGCCTTGCGGACAAAACAAAAGTAGCGGGAAGTTTGCAAAAAGATTACGAAGCGACCATGGGCACAACGAAAGAGCAAATGAAACTATTCAAAAATTCGTTTGAGCAGCTCGGAATCGCGATTGGCGAGGCCGTGCTGCCCGCGTTCACAAGCATGATGCAAAGTGTGACGGGATTTTTTCAAAAAATTACGGATTTTAGCAAGGAACACGTCCAAGTCTTTTCCTTTTTAACCAAAGCGACAGGCTTGGTTTTGGGCTTAGCCGCCGGAGCCGCTGTTCTCAAAATGGCGTTTTATGGAGTGAGGGCGGGCATGGCTGGGATTGGCGTTGTTTTCAAGGGCCTCGCTCTCGTTGCGCAACTCAATCCTGTTATTTTGGCCATCACAGGCCTTGCCGTTGGCGCCACGCTCGTTATCAAATACTGGACACAGGTCAAGAATTTCTTCGTTAATTTGTGGACGGGACTTACCGAAAAATTTGCAGCTGTTAGCGCGTTTTTCAGTAACATAGGCAGCAGCATTTCTGGAGTTTTTAAGAAGCTCTGGCCCTTTGGGAATAAAGAAACTGCTGTTGAAACGACGTCGCAAACGG
>BNTO01000158.1 GCA_025996655.1 Alphaproteobacteria bacterium | reverse complement strand
CTGTTCTAGCTGTCGTTCCTGCAACAAAAAATTCCATTAATTTTAGCTGTTCTTTTTTGCTCAATTTGCAATGTTTTATGTACATACGCGCACCTTAACATAAAAATGTTAGGTGTCAGCCCCTTAAATAAAAACATTATACTCCCCTTATAGGACAGTCCTGATTTTTCAGATACTACCAAAGACTGGAAAGGTCTTGGCGAGGAACCTCCACTTTCTGTTTCTGTTTTTTAAAGCCCTTGCCGAATGCGTCCTACCAATTCCTTAACGGTAGGGATGAATCCGTTGGCATAAAAAGGATCCTGGGCAAAGCGATAGCCTTCATGTCCGCAAAACATAATGGCTTGTTCGGTTTCTCCTTGAATCACAATAGCTTGCAACGATTTTTGGATACAAAACGAACGCGGATCGGGCGCGAGGGCAGGCTCCGTCGTGTCACAATTCCACCCACTAAAACGGCACGAAGAAAGGCACCCCACGCATAAAGCGCAGTCTTCCTTAATTTCCTCGTACTGGGCCGGCGTCACAAAGACAAGTGTCTCGCTAGGCGTCTCCAGAGGAACGGAAAAACCCGCCTTTTCCCACGCCTGAATCCGGAGCTCATCCTCAGGGCGAAGGAAAAACGTGCCCATTTTTCCTTTTAAAGGCAACACATAAAGAGGCGTAGCCGCCCGCGAGAAAGGAATTTGGCGCTCAAGGCGGGCCTGCAAATCCTTTAAAAAAGCATTTTGCACCGCCGAAGACGGAAACCCTGTGGGGCTAAAACGATTCAACGCCACATCCCCTTTCTTTATCGTTAAAAGTTTTTTCTTCCAAGACAGGGGAATGGGACTTTCTTGCGTTAAAAGAGGCCGCGTGCCGAACTGAAAGGCTACCGTTCCAAGATCAGGATTATCAAAACAATCCGTCCACTCGCTGAGGCACCAAATTCCGCCGGCAATAAAAATAGGCAAACGATCGCTAATTCCCACCGAACGCATATAGGCGCGCAAACTCTTTAGGCGCGGCTTGGGGGCTTCGCGCTTTGTTTCGTCCTCATCGGTCGAAAGGCCATTGTGCCCGCCGGCAAGCCAAGGATCCTCATACACAACGCCGCCAAGCCACTCGGAAAGGCGATGATAAGCTCTGCGCCACAAAATATTAAAGGCTCGCGTTGAAGAAACGATGGGATAGTATTTGACATTGTGTTTGGCACAAATTTCCGCCAAGCGAAAAGGCAGCCCCGCCCCACTTGTGACGCCATGAATCATCCCTTTGACTTTGGACAAAATGCCGTTCAGGATCTCCTCCATGTCCCCCATTTCCCACAAGACATTCATGTGAATACGTCCTTGATGGCAAGCTGTTTCGTAGGCGATGCGCGCTTGGGCGATCCCCCCCTTGATTGCGCGCTCAATCATTTCGGCGTGCCGCTTAATACGAACTTTGGAGGGATAAGACGTCAGCAAAGCCAAATCTTCCATGCCTGGAATGTGCGCATTGACGCCAGAAAACGTTCCAACGCCCCCCGCTGCGGCCCACGCGCCCGAACACATGCCGTCTGTAGCCGCAATGCCCTTACCGCCTTCAATAAGAGGAAGGACCTCTTTTCCAGAAATGAGAATAGGCTTGAGAAGTTCTTCCCAATTCATTTTTTCGTTTCCTTAAAAGGAATCTTTACACAGGTGACTATAGTCTATTTTCCCTTCGAAAACAAAGTGGGCCTCGCCTGTGAGAATGAGTTGTTTCCGAAACGTGACGTCAACGTCGCCGCCCGGCATGGAAACGCGGAAGGAGGACGCGGGGCAGAACCCTTTTTCGCGAGCGAGGGCGGCGGCGGCGCAAGCGCCACTTCCGCAGGCCTGCGTTAGGCCGGAGCCGCGTTCAAAAATTTGGAGAGCTAAATGCTGGGGCTCTAAAATTTGCAATGCCTCGATATTAATTCCCTGGGGGAAAAGGCGCAGTTGTGTGAGTTTTTTTCTTTTTTCTTGAAAAAATTTTTCTTTGCAAGGGCGTTTTGTTAAAAAGATGAGGTGAGGATTGCCCACAGAAACAACAAAAGAGGGCTCTTCAAAGTTTTTTTTGAGGACCGCATCGCATTCGGGAGCAAAGGTGGCCGCTCCCATTTCAAGGCTGACGCGATGTTCGCCCACTTTTTCTGCATGTAAGAGGCGCCCGGAAACACTTAAAGTTGCTTTTGCTGTTTTGTTTCGTTGCATTTCGAGCCACGCCACGCAGCGCGCGCCATTCCCGCAGGTCTCCGCTTGGGAGCCGTCGGCATTATAAACGGTCATAAGACAGTCGGCCTCAGGCGTTGCGTAGAGGAGTAAAATTTGATCACATCCAATGCCCCTTTGCCTGTGCGCCAACGTTTGGAGGGCCTCAGGCGTGGGCACAAAGGCGTGCTTGCGACAATCGATGACCGCGAAATCATTGGCGAGCGCCTGCATTTTTATAAAAGGTAACGTCTTTTGCATTTCTGTTTTGATTTTTGAAAGAAATTTTTCCTTTGTGCCTCTGCCTTTTTTGGGATTGGGCTAAAAAAAAGCTTGAGAAAACTTCTCACCTTCGCCACACTTAAAATGTAGGGAGTTTTTGTTTCTTAGCCAAAAACTCCGAACAACTTCGAAACTTCTGCCTTGTAATCTTGAACATGGCGCAAAATGCCGCACTTTTCAAGGGAAAAACTCGTTGTTTCGCCAACGACACGAAACTAAGGAATTGATACCGAATAATAGGGACAAAACAACTTTGCGCGTACGACACTGACGCGTATGAAGAAAGGAGATACATTAGCGCTAACAACGCGGATGAAGCTGTTTTGCCCGCACGGAATGAG
>BNTO01000157.1 GCA_025996655.1 Alphaproteobacteria bacterium | reverse complement strand
ATGACATTGTTCCTGCCTCAACAAATCCGTAACTTGACCAAAGTTATAAGATCCTTTTTGGGACCTGAAACATGACATTCCTAAATTGCACAACATGACATTCCTAATTGCGCTGACAGGCTTTTTTTGCTTATGTTTTTCCTAAAAAGCCTCCTCCGTACAAAATCCACGCAAGGGAACGCCACTTTATCACATCCAATCTTGAAGCCTACAGAAAAACAAGATAGACTCGACATATTTAAAGGTGGGGGGGGGGCCTACAACGCGAGCTATAATGAAAGATAACAGAGAGGACAAACGCAAAGGGGCTTCACCTTTTCCGAAAAAATATTCCCCCAAATTTCCTTCGCAAAGGGAACGGAACGACAGGAGAGAAAGAGGGGAAGGATGGGGAGAGAAGGAGTGGGAAAAGCCGACCTTTGCCAAAAAGCCGTGGAATTCCGCCGAACAAGACTTTCAAGAGGTTCGAGAGAAAAAATCTTATGAAAATCCTCAAGACTTCTCAAAATCAAGGGAGATAAGGGCCCATCAATCTCCAAGAAGCTTCAAAACGGAAAACGCCCCTAAAGAATCCAGCTCGCCCCTCACCTTAAAAGCCTTGGCGGATGTTTTGGTAGAA
Source organism: Alphaproteobacteria bacterium (assembly GCA_025996655.1). Taxonomy (GTDB): domain Bacteria; phylum Pseudomonadota; class Alphaproteobacteria; order BNTO01; family BNTO01; genus BNTO01. The sequence goes on along the minus strand of BNTO01000157.1, from coordinate 2,210 downwards.
AATGATCTCAGCGAGATTGAATATGAGGAAAATGGAAGGCGGATTTATTTGTCGCGTCAAAGGCTTTTAGAATCCGCCCCTTCCAAAGAGGAAGCCGTGCGCCCCGCGCCTCCTCCTCCACAGGCCCCAGCCGAGGCGCCGCACCCTCAAACGCCTGCCCCTTCGGAGCCTCCGCCGGAGGAACCCCATTGGGAAAATCACCCCGGCCTTGTCCGCTCGCCTATGGTCGGAACAGTTTACCGAACGCCGGAGCCAGGCGCGCCGCCCTTCATTAACGTTGGCGATCACGTCAAAGCCGGACAAACGCTGCTGATTATTGAGGCCATGAAAGTCCTCAACCCCATTAAAGCCCCCCACGAAGGGAAAGTTTTGGCGGTTTTGGTAGAAAGTAAGGCTCCCGTTGAATTTGATGATCCGATTGTTGTTATTGCGCCTTGAGTGGCCTCCCCGAGACAGAACCCAAGGAAACGTGCGGTAGGAGATCCCAAGAAAGGAACATATTTAATGGAACCCAAGCTTTTTTCCAAAGTTTTAATTGCCAATCGTGGCGAAATTGCACTTAGGATTTTGCGCGCTTGCCAGGAACTTAACATTCGCACCGTTGTCGTTCATTCAACGGCGGATTCGGATTCCATGCCTGTGCGTCTTGCGGACGAAAGCGTTTGCATTGGCCCAGCGCCCTCGCGCGATAGCTACCTCAACATGCGCGCGATTATGAGCGCTGCCGAAATCACGGGCGCGGACGCGATCCACCCCGGCGTGGGTTTTCTTTCGGAAAATTCGGATTTTGCGCGTATGACGCAGGAACATAGCCTTCATTTTATTGGCGCTTCGCCGGATCTCATCGACAAGATGGGCGACAAAATCATTGCCAAAGTAACCATGAAAAAACTAGGGGTCCCCACGATTTCTGGCTCCAAAGGAGAGATCCCCTCCGAGGAAGAGGCCCTTAAGCAAGCGGAACTTATAGGCTTCCCCATTCTCATTAAAGCCGCCTCGGGGGGCGGGGGCAAAGGCATGAAAGTTGCGCAAAATAAGGAAGAGGTCCCTCAAGCCTGGCGGTTGGCGCGCCACGAAGCCTTGGCCAATTTTGGAAACGACCAAGTTTATATGGAGCGTTATTTGCAGGCGCCGCGCCACATCGAATTTCAAATTTTGGCAGACGCCGCGGGGCATGTCGTTTGTTTAGGGGAGCGCGATTGTTCCATTCAGCGCAATCACCAAAAAATTTGGGAGGAGGCCCCGGCCCTTTTGCCCGAAAGATTACGAAAAAAAATGGAAAGCACGCTGATCCGCGCCACCCAAAAGCTGGGCTATGTGGGCGTTGGAACGTTTGAAATGCTCCTAGAAGATGGACAATTTTATTTTATGGAGATGAATACGCGCCTGCAGGTGGAGCACACGGTGACCGAAATGATTACAGGCGTGGATTTGGTGAAAGAGCAGATTTTTGCGGCGGCAGGGTTCCCGCTAACGTTTTCGCAACGGGATATAACGTTGAAAGGCCATGCGATTGAATGCCGCATTAACGCTGAAGATCCCAACACATTTTTCCCTTCGCCAGGGCTCATCAAAACGTATCATCCCTCGGGAGGACCGGGAGTCCGCGTCGACAGCCATGTGTACAGTGGTTATTCCGTGCCGCCTTATTACGACAGTTTGCTGGGGAAACTTATTGCGTACGCGCCTTCGCGGGAGGCCTGTTTGGCAAAAATTCGCCGCGCGCTGCAAGAATTTGTAGTCGAGGGCGTGGCGACGCTGATTCCTCTTCAGAAAAAACTCGCAGATCATCCCGACATTATTCAGGCAAATTACGATATCCATTGGCTCGGCCGCCATTTGACGCAACTTGTGGAGGAACAGGAGAACAAGAGGCTTCTTGCATGATTTTTCGAAAAAGGGACTTATTCTAAGGTTCATATCGTTAAAAAATAAACAGGCTTCCTTCGAAACAAAGATCTTCATAGCAACTCCAACGAAAAAATGATCTAATCAAGGCCTGAGAACCGTGAAACTTCATAAGCGAATCACTCTGCCCCTTCAACAGCCAAGTGCAACACCGTCCCCTAAAAAAGAATCCTTGAAAAAGGCCTCGGCATTTCCTGCTCGATTTGTATCCTTTTTCTCTGCTTTCTCTGCTCGTTCGTTATTTTTTCGTCTTTGGGAACGCTGAGGCCCTTTTCAAAGCAAAAAAAGGCTTTGAGGTAAGC
>BNTO01000156.1 GCA_025996655.1 Alphaproteobacteria bacterium | reverse complement strand
CATTAAAGGGAAGAGTCCGGGCTGTTTCAAAGTATTTTAAAACGTTAGAAGAGGCTGTGAAGGTAAGTTGTTACAATATATCGGAGGAGATCGCAAAGATGCAATATTTTCAGGCCGCTTAGCTATAGCCGGTAGTCGTTTATTAAAAATTTCCTCACGGTGTTTTCTTCGAGTCGAGCTAACCCCACAAACAGTTTTGAATTCTTTCCGATATTTGGTAGAAGTTAGAGTAAAGGTTTTTTTGATTTTTAAATAGGATATTTCATGCCAACGATTAGAGAAAGAGTGATTGATATCGTAAAAAAACATGTGAAGGTTGCGGAGGAAAGCCTTGTTGATGGGGCAAATTTGGCGAATGATTTGGGCGTGGACAGCCTCACGTTGTTTGAGGTGATTTTGGACTTAGAGAAAGAATTTGCTTGCGAAATCCCGGAAAAAGATTCCAACAACATCGTCTCTATTGGCGCCGCTGTTACTTACATTGAGTCCAAAGTGGCGGAAGGAACGGCAAAATAAGACGGCCCCTCCGAAAAAAAAGATTGAAGCAGGGAAAAAACATGATGAGGCGCGTCGTCATTACAGGAATGGGGCTGGTTAGCCCTTTAGGCCTTGGGGCGGAAGCTTCGTGGCGCAGGCTTGTCGCCGGCGAGTCAGGCATTCGGCGCATTACGCACTTTTCCACCGACGATCTCGCGTCGAAAATAGCCGGGATCGTCCCCACAACGCCCGAAGAAAGTTCGGATTTTTTCAATATTGACGCTTTCATTGATGCTCCCGAACAGCGACGGATGGATAAGTTTATTCATTTTGCTTTGGCGGCAACAGACCAAGCGTTGAAAGATGCCGTCTGGGCCCCAGAAAATGAACACGATCAAGAAAGGACGGGCGTTCTTGTAGGCGCGGGTATTGGGGGCTTGCCCAAAATTTACGAAAATTCGGTTGCTTTTTTCGACAAAGGCGCGCGCTATGTGAGCCCTTTTTTCGTTCCGTCGGCCATTATCAATCTAGCCTCCGGGCATATTTCCATTCGCCACAAACTCCACGGCCCCAACAGTTCCATTGTGACCGCTTGCGCAAGCGGCTCCCACGCCATTGGCGACGCCGCACGTATGATTCAGTGGGGGGACGCGGATGTCATGGTCGCAGGCGGCGCGGAATCTACCGTTTTCCCTTTTGGGGTAGCAGGGTTTGCGGCGTTACGAGCGCTGTCAACCCATTTTAATGAAGCCCCAGAAAAAGCGTCGCGCCCTTGGGATAAGGATCGCGATGGCTTTGTCATGGGAGAGGGTGCCGGGATTTTGATTTTGGAGGCCCTCGAACACGCGCAAGGGCGCGGCGCCAAGATTTATGGCGAAGTGGTGGGGTACGGCTTGTCGAGCGACGGCTACCACATGACGGCCCCCGAGCCCAACGGCCAAGGCGCTTATTTGGCGATGAAGGCAGCGTTGAAAAGGGCCGAAGTGGCGCCAGAGCAAATCGGCTATATCAACGCGCACGGGACATCTACGCCGCAGGGAGACCTTGTTGAGGCGCGCGCCATTAAGCGTTTGTTTGGAGCGCACGCCTACAAAGATTTGGCGATTTCCTCAACAAAATCGGCCGTTGGCCACGCGCTCGGAGCCTCCGGCGCGGGGGAGGCGGTTTTTTGTGTGTTGGCGCTGCGCGACGGAATCATGCCGCCCACGCTGAATTTAGATGAACCCGGCGAGGAGTGCGATTTGGATTTTATCCCGCACCAAGCGCGCAAAAAAGAGTTGGAATATGTGATGTCGAATTCTTTTGGCTTTGGGGGAACGAATTCCTGCCTTATTTTGAAAAAATTTAACGCATGAAACTGGCTCTTTACCAGCCTGAAATCGCCCAAAATGTAGGAACGCTCTTGCGCTTGGCGGCGTGCTGGAATGTTGCGGTGGATATCATCGAACCTACCGGATTTCTTTGGGACGACAAAAAACTAAAACGCGCGGGCATGGATTATCTTGAGCGAGCAAGCGTGACACGCCATAAAACATTTGAAGCATTCCATAAACAAAAACAAGGCCGACTGCTTTTGTTAGATACAAAAGCGAGGGATTTGTACACGGATTTTTCTTACAAAAAAACAGATATTGTGATGGTAGGCCAAGAAAGCTGCGGTGTGCCCCAAGCCGTGTACGAAATGTGCGTCGCGCAGCTGCGGATTCCTATGATGGCTGGGGCTCGATCCATTAACGTCGCTATCGCCGCCGCCATAGGCCTTGCCGAAGCGCTGCGGCAAAATCCTGAGGCAATTTTGGGGTAGGAAAGAGTTGGGCAAAAGCCCCCCAAAAATAAGATTTTCTAAAAAAGAAGGGATGGAAGTTAAAAGGGCCTTTTCCCTCTAGGGATATAATTTTGATAGATAGAGTCAGAGAGAGCTTCTCTAACAATAACTCCTTCGATTTCCTCAGAAATTTTTTTAATGTCTGAATCTAAAAAAATGTCAATCCCAAAGGACTTTTGGAAAAGGCTCTCAGAATATTTAGAAAAGATCTCCTTCATGCAAATTTTAAAGCAATTAATTTCCTTGGGTCTCAAATTAGAATCGGGAATTTTCCTATTTTGTATCGTTAAATCCTCCTCGTCATCAATAAAAAATCCTCTTTCAAATACACATACTCCAAATGGGCCTTTAAAACAACCTGGTTCTTCGTGGCGCCAAAAATACTTACCGGAAAAAATAATTTGGGGCTGACACCTAACATTTTTATGTTAAGGTGCGCGTATGTACATAAAACATTGCAAATTGAGCAAAAAAGAACAGCTAAAATTAATGGAATTTTTTGTTGCAGGAACGACAGCTAGAACAGC
>BNTO01000155.1 GCA_025996655.1 Alphaproteobacteria bacterium | reverse complement strand
AAGCCGCGCGCAAAGTTGCGGTGCGCGCGCTCAATGACACCGCAAAATGGTTCAAGTCCAACGCCGGTAAGGAGATTGCGAAAGAAACGGGCGTGCCTAGTGCCTTTGTTAAGAAACGTTTTTTCATAACGAAAGCCGTCGCACAAGAGTTGGATTCGCCCCTTTGCGCAACGATTTCTGTGAATTTGTATGATGTTCGCCCTCCCCATCTTGGCGCGCTTCAAAAAACGAGCTCAGGAGCTAAAGCCGGCAAGTTCACGTTTGGCGGGGCTTTTATCGCCACGATGAATAAAAAACGAGGCCCAAGCCTCTATAAAAGAAAAGGAAAAGAACTGTTTCCCGTTTCAGAAATGGGGGTGGACATCAAAACGAAAGCCGAGCCGATTCTTGAACGCCTTGTCAACGAAGCCCCGGCTGTTTACGAGAAGCGCTTTCAAAGCCAAATGAATTATGAAGCTTCAAAAGGAAACGCGTTATGAATCTTCTGACTTTGCACGAAGTCCTTGCGACGGAATTACGCGCAAAAATCCCAAGTTTGAGGGCTGTCCTCTGCTACCCTGGCGACCGTTCCGTTTTAGAAGCGCCCGTAGGCTTTCTCGAAATAAGTCCGATGGGGATAGGGACCGACCCAGGGACAGAAGAATTGCCCCTCGTTCTGACGTGGACGCTGCGGATTTTACTGGATTCAACAATAGAAAATTCCCATATCGCGTTGCAAAGCCTACTCATTGAAGCCGCGCAAGCCGTTCATCTCAATAATTTTGGATTGAAAATGACGCCGGCAAGCGACCTCGACATTCAATACGGAACCCTTCAAGAAGCCGAGGCCCTTCTCATCGGAAGCGTTTCTTGGAAACACGAACTTCATTTTGGCGTTTCACAATGGGATTGCCCAGATGGGATCCCGCCTCACACCCTTCACGTACAGGAGCACCTATTATGATAGCAGAACAAGGATTTTTACTCTCTGAAATGAACCGAAGGTTGATGCAAATCCTTCGCGTCGGACTTATTAAAGAAGTGGACGTCAAAAACGCGAAAGCGAAAGTTAAAATTGGCGACAACACATTGTTCCCATTGCGCTGCAAGCGACACTAATGCTGCATCCTGAAACGCCGCAAAATATCCTTGAAAAAGCCAAGACGCAACTTGAAACGGCTTTCGAATCTCAAAAAAGTTTGGGGTGGGACGTCTCAAAATCTTGGCTCATCGCCCATCTTTTTGTCGAGGGCCTTCAAAACATCACGCTTACAACACCTGCAACGGACATCACAATTGCCGACGACGCCTGCGCGGCCCTCACGAGCGTCACGTTGACCTTGGGAGGTCGCACTTGGTAAACGAAACGCTGCTTCCTTCTAACGCCACGCCTCTCGAATCTTCGCTCGAGCAAGCCTTCTCTTGGGATTTGGACCCGAAGGACTTGTGCGGCTTCAAATTTAAAACGGAGACCGTGCCTTATCTTTTCGACGATCTCGTTACGGAATACGGTCTTGAAACGGTTCGGCTCTGGGTCCCGGATTCTGCGGACGTTTTAAAGGAAGGCTTGCTTTTCCAACGCTTCCGAGGCACACAGGCCGCCATGAAAATGGCGCTCAAGTGGACAGGCCTCGAGGAGGTTGTCCTCGAAGAAGAGGCGTATGGAGAGCATTTCGCGGAGTTCCAACTGGGTCTCGAAGGGTTGCCGAAAGATTTTTCGCTAGGGGCGATTCAGGCCTTAGCGGACCTCGCCAAGCCTGTTCGTGCGCGCCTGACGCGGCTTTACAATTCTCTTTACGACAAGCGTCACCTCATTCTTGATCACAATCAGTATGGCAATTTCTTAAGTCATTATTCGGGTGTCAAAACGAAGGAGGGGCTACAAATTTCCTTTGGACGCGAAACGAACTCTGAAATTGACGCAACTTTGCCTTCGCTGCACTTAGCGTATACTTTACGAAACAAAGTATATACCTTATATAATAGTCATATCTTTAGATGTGATGAAAGTATTCTCGATGAAGACATGACGGAATTTTTTGATCCAGGCTTTGTCCACGAGCATGCTTTCCTTTTTGAAATGCCGCACGGGATTGCAACAACTGCGATTCCAACAACGATAGCATCTTTAGCAAAATCCCACTTGATCCTAAGCGAAAGTGACGGTTTGGATTCCGAAAATACAGCCCTCGGCGCGTTTTTTGTGCAAGAAACGGGAGCGTCCTTTGTTCTCAACGACAATGCGCTGTCGGATCATCTTTGGAAACAAACAAAAACGGAGATTTTAGAACGATTTACCGATGATTTTGAATCCGAAGCAACGCATCCAAAATCCTATAAAACGAAGAAAATACAAAATTCTGAAAGATTTTCTACCGTTACAAACGGCACATCCGCTTCTGTTCTTTTGCATCACACCAACCTCGCAACACGCGAAACAGCCTACACCGGTGCCGTCTTTTGGCATGATCACAAGCATGTGGGACGGAAGTGGAGCGCAGAGGAACCCATAGCCGTTTCATGTTATAGTATTTTCATTTAATTTCTTGAAATAATCTTAATATTATTTCGTTAAAATAGTTATGGTTCTCATTATAAACGCCATGCACCCCGGTTCGAACTTTCAAAGTTTCCAAACGTATCACCAGGACCTTCAGAAAAATTATGGTCCGGAAAGTACCGAACAAAGTTTTCGAGCCGCGCTCCAAAACCTCCTTAAAGCCTTGTCTTCGGCATCCCTTTCGATTCTTCATGAACCCAAACGCAAGGAAAATCTTGGGGCTCCGGATTTTCGCCTGACGTCCCCGGAGGGAATTGTCGGCTACATTGAAACTAAAAAGCCCGAGGAGCCCTTAGCAAAACACGTTCATTCAGAGCAAATGCAGCGCTACAA
>BNTO01000154.1 GCA_025996655.1 Alphaproteobacteria bacterium | reverse complement strand
TAAAAATAGCATTAACCATGTTTCTCTGCGAATGTTTGCGACTTTTGCCGCGCTTCCCTGTATCAAAGAACTTCTTTATAAGATCCCATTATTTATCGGTACAGTTACTTGGATAGGACATGTCTTAATCTATAAAAAGAAACAACTTTTTGATGTTTACTACAACTCATCTCATTTGTGAAGACAGACTCTAAATTGCACAAACATGACATTCCTAAATTGCGTTGACACTTGTTCCATTTTTCTCGACATTCTTGAAAAAAGGACAGATCGAAACGTGCTTGATCATGTTCCGACATTTTAAATTTTCTACTTTATTTCGCTAAAAAGTTCAATATGCTTTACGTATGAAACGTACTTATCTTTCAAGCCTTTTCTCATTTTTTTGTAAGTTTTCTTTGATTTTTACAAAATCAAGGATAACTTTAAGGTCTCAATATCGTGAGCAAACTCTGCATTTTTTGCGCAGAGCTCTTGCACTTTTTTAACAGCATGGATCACTGTTGTATGATCTCGGCCTCCAAATTTCCGGCCAATATCGGGCAGCGACTTGGTCGTCAGTTCTTTACAAAGATACATGGCGACTTGGCGCGGGCGTGTAATGGTTTGCAGGCGGCGTGAGGATAATAAGTCTGCTATTTTAATGCCAAAAAACTCCGACGTCCTCTTTTGAATATCTTCTATAGCAAGGTAATGCTCGTTCGAGCGAAGCAAATCGCGCAGGACTTCTTGTGTGGATTCTAGCGTGATAGGTCGCCCGACAAGCGACGCGTGCGCCATAATGCGGTTGAGCGCCCCCTCCAATTCGCGTACATTAGACGTAATTTTCGCCGACAAAAATTCCAAAACCTCATTCGGGATTCCCAATTTCAAAGTTTCCGCCTTTGCCTGCAAGATCCCAAGGCGAAGTTCGTAGGTTGTGGGGTGAATGTCAGCGACAAGCCCCCAGCCTAAGCGGGATTTCAGCCGCTCCCCAATGTTTTCCAAATCCGAAGGCGATTTATCCGCCGACAGAATAACTTGGCGCTTTTTGTCGACCAAATCATTAAAGGTGTGAAAAAATTCCTCCTGCGTGGTTTCTTTCCCTCCAATAAATTGGAAATCGTCAATCATCAGAACGTCGACAGAGCGGAATTGATCTTTAAACGCCATGTTGTTATGAAACCGAAGGGCGCGAATAAACTGGTACATAAACTTTTCCGCTGACAGATAAATGACAGTGCGTTTCGGGTAATTTTCACGAATTTTCCACGCGATGGCGTGCATAAGATGAGTTTTCCCGAGCCCGACCCCACCGTACAAAAAGAGGGGATTAAACTGCGTTTCTTGCGACTCGGCCACGCGCAACGCGGCAGCGTGGGCGAATTCGTTGGGTTTGCCCACAATAAAATTTTCAAAAGTAAAGCGAGGGTCCAAATCATTTTTTTTGCTGGGAAGAAATTCTTTTTCTCGATTTCCTGTGTTTTCTGGGACGAGTTCTGAATTTTGTTCCTCAGGGCCCTCGTCCTGCGCCTGAGGATTGCTTGTATCAAAGAGAACTTCAATTGCGAGAACTTCGGGAATATATTTTTGGCACGTTTCAAGAAGAATTTGATGATATTGCGTCAAAAGACGATCGCGAACGAGGCGTTGATTGGTTTGTAAGACAAAGACCCCATCCTCGAGACGCAAAGGCAACGCCTTTTCAAACCAGCTTTGGCAGCACCCTGAGCCGATATTTTTAGCAATATCGGCCAAGATTTCAATCCAAAGACGACTTAAATCCACTTTTTCCCCACTCATGATACCGGAAAGGTAACTTTTGCGCGACTCCCCAAAATTTCGGTCTAAGAAGAACGCCTAAACATCATGATAATACAAGGTTCCATCCTTCTGAAAGTCTTTACTTCAGGCAGAGCTTGTCCTTTGACAAAATTAAAAAACGAGGCGATTTTTCTGAAAAAAATCAAAGAAATCAGCTTTTTTTGTCAACGCATGCACGTGAGTTCAAAGAAATGGGGTTAAACTCCGCCTTGTGGTACATAGCTATTGGTTGCAGGGTGGCAGCGAGGGAAAACTGTTTAACACAATATCCTAAGAGCATGACTCTGATTACATGCGTTGACATAAAGCCTTCTGGAAAATGCCCGTGGTGCCCTCGGGGAGAGTCGAACTCCCACACCCGTAAAGATAATAGATTTTGAGTCTATCGCGTCTACCATTTCCGCCACAAGGGCACAGCTATCGTTATACAAAAGTGGGAAGGAAAAGGCAATTCAGCCTTTACAAGGTTTTAGCGCTTCCGATCTCTATTTAGCGGCTTCAATTTCTTCCTCGAGAGGTTTATCGCTCTTCCAAAGTCCTCTCCTGGTTACCTTGCCGTTCTTGTCTGTCTGAATTCCCTCTCCCTCCCTCATGTCGTTCGCAAAGTCACCCATATATTTATCTCCATTAGGCCATATAAACGACCACCGGCTAAAGGCCGGTGGTATTCTGTCCCGCTTGCAAAGTGGATTAACAGCTAAAGCCTAGGCCTCGCATATCTTGAAATTATCTGTTTTATGATGCATTTCTTGCTCTTCTATATATCTTTGACCATCTTTGTGAGTTCTTTTGTCCTTGTTGCTATCGGACCCCATAATACTCGGTATCGATACTTTGTACAAAATACTACATGATACTTTAGATCGTATGTACTATGAGAACCCTTTCGATACTCCTTCTATTCAGTCTCCTTACTTCTGCGCTGGTAGATTATACTGAAGTTCTCGCCTAAAGGCGAGGGTGTTCAACCATCCCGCGTAACTACATAAAAAGGGTACAGTCTCCCCCTTTTCCTTTTTTTCCCTCAGCAGAATCCGTTTTTCCTATGGACGATTCCAGCAATGATCTTGAACTTCACATTGTACCTTTTCCTTTTGTTTCTGGTACGTTCT
>BNTO01000153.1 GCA_025996655.1 Alphaproteobacteria bacterium | reverse complement strand
TTTGGGACTAGACATACAGGTTTTTTCATGATTTTGTTGTAGGTGAGCATGATAGACTCTATTTTGTCTGAGGATCTAAGCCTTTTTATCAAATCTTTGCCCTTTTTGCACCTTTTACAGGAGGTCTCTTCTCCTTATGGAAGAAAAAGGAAAACTGTGCTTCTATTATAGTGATGCATGGCCTGTGTATCGAGGTTTTGTTTTTTTGTATTTAAGGATTGTTTATGGAGTCACCTGAGTTTTATAAGCCTTTACGCAAAGGCCCTCCTACGATTAGTTTTATGCCGCCGAAAACCATTGCCCTTGTAGGGCTAATGGGGTGCGGGAAGACGAGTATTGGCCGTCGTTTGGCAAGAAAACTTGAACTTCCTTTTTCCGATTCGGATCAGGAAGTGGAAACGGCGGCGGGATGCTCTATGAAAGAGATTTATTCCGTTTACGGAGAAGATTCTTTTAAGAGCGGGGAACGCAGGGTTATTGCGCGCCTTTTAGATCAGCCCCCACAGGTTTTGGCCACGGGTGGCGCTTCGATTTTGGATGAGGACACGCAGAAACTTCTTAAAGACAAAAGCATTACGGTCTGGCTTAATGCGGATTTGGAAACGTTGATTGTCCGCGTTTCAAGGCGAAACGATCGGCCCTTTTTGCAAGATGGGAATCATCGCGAAGTTTTGGAAAATCTTATTCGAACCTGTTATCCCGTTTATGAGAAATCCGATGTGCATGTCAAAACGTATGACGAGGCGACGAACACGACGGTAGACCGCGTGATTCAGGCTATTAGCGAATTTGTCAAGGAAAATTATCCAGATCATTGTGTTTTAAAGTCGATTTAAAGAAGGCCGCAGAAAATAAAAATTTCCAGTTTTGGACTTTTTATAAAAAGGAAAGTTTTTGTGTTGGATATAAAAGGAATTCGCGCGCGGCCCGATCTTTTGGATGAGGGGCTTCAGCGCCGCGGAAAGGCGCCGCTCTCTTCTGAAATTTTGAAGCTGGATTCTGAGGTGCGTTTTTGGCAAACAGAAATGCAAAAAGTTCAAGAGCAAAAAAATGAGCATGCGCGCCAAATTGGCCAGAAAAAAGCGGCAGGGGAGGCTCTCTCCGCCGAGGAGATTGCTCAAAAAGGGCAAGAATTTCGCGAACAATCAAAGCGCCTAGAAGAAAATTTGGCCTTGGTGCAAAAAAAGTTAGAAGGCCTTTTGCAGGCGCTTCCTAATATTCCTGCTGACGACTGCGTCGTTGGGACGGACGAAAAGGATAATCAATGCCTTCGCGAAGTGGGGGTGCGGCCTCACTTTTCGTTTACGCCTAAGGAACACCATGTTTTAGGGGAAGAGTTAGGCCTTTTAGACATTCCGCGGGCAACAAAGCTTTCGGGTTCCCGTTTTGCTCTCCTGAAGGGCGGGCTCGCACGCCTGGAGCGCTCACTGGCCCAGTTTATGCTTGACGTCCACACGACAGAGCACGGCTACACAGAAATGTTTGTTCCGGCACTTGTCAATAGAAATATTGTTTGCGGCGTGGGGCAATTGCCAAAATTTGCCGAAGATCTTTTTCAAACAACAGAAGGACAGTGGTTGATTTCCACGGCGGAAGTTCCTTTAACCAATATCTTCCGCGACGAAATTTTGGCGGAAAAAGATCTTCCCATCCGTTTGACCGCCTGGACGCAGTGTTTTCGGTCTGAGGCTGGGTCGGCCGGCAAAGACATAAAAGGATTTTTCCGGCAAAGGCAATTTGAAAAAATCGAGTTGGTCAGCCTGACGACACCCGAGCAAGAGCAGGCGGAACACGAGCGCATGACGTCTTCAGCGGAAAATATTTTGAAAAAACTGAAATTGCCGTATCGCGTGATGGAATTATGCACAGGAGATATGGGGTTTGCGTCGCGGAAAACGTACGATATCGAAGTGTGGCTGCCCGGCCAAAAGCGCTTCCGCGAAATTTCAAGCTGTTCCAAATGTGGGGATTTTCAAGCGCGCCGGATGGATTTGCGCTATCGTCCGCAAGCGGAAAAAGGCACGGCTTTTGTGTGCACGCTGAATGGGTCGGGGCTCGCCGTCGGGCGCACGCTTATTGCTCTTATGGAAAATTATCAGCAAGAAGACGGCTCACTTCGTATCCCGGATGTGTTGGTTCCGTACATGGGCGGGCTCGAATTTTTGAGGAAAGCGTAGGTCCATAGTTTCTTGCACAGAATACGTTATAACGCCATTCGCTAAAAGTATGGAATTTTTCCCAACATGCGGCGCAACAAAGAGGTTGCTCCCCACCCATCCTCACAGGGTAGCAGAAAAACGTTAAATCATTGTAAATAAAATATCAACCACTACCGCCTGCAAGGCGGTAGTATGTTATCACGCTTGCCTAGTTGTCTAGTCCCAAATTCTTGTTGTATAATTCTTGAGCAAACTCCGTCGACTCTTTCCCCATCTTTTTAGCAACAAATTCTACGGGGGTAAACCCTTTTATCGCCTTCAATCTTTTCCCCAAGTTTATAGGCATTGATAAAATCTTTTAAATGATTCTTTAAGGACTCTTCGTCTTTGTAATAATACTTCTTAACCGTTGCTTCTTTTATCGTTCTGCCCCTGCGCTCAACTTGCCCATTTGTCCAAGGATGGCAAGGCTTTGTGAGCTTATGAAGGATCTCATTCTCTCTGCCAATGGTATCAAATTCGTGTTCTTTTTTGCCTTTAAACTGTTTGTTTGTGAACTGCGCACCGTTATCGTCAGGATACGATGAATCTTATAAGGAATATTTTTAATGAGATTTCTTAAAAATTGTGTTGATTCTTTCGTTCGCATCCTGTGCTGAACCTCAACGTATGCGTATTTACTAACTCTATCCATCCCTACAAAAAGGTACAGTTTTCCTTCTTCGGTGTGAACTTCCGCACTATCAACAGGGAAAAATCCCATCGCATCATCCGCGAATTTTTGCGTTTTCTTCTGGAATTCTTCGTCTTTTGGAAGAACACGGATTCCGTTTCTTTTAAAAAGTCTATGCAGAGAAGATCTTGTTACATTTGGAATTGTCGCCTGCAAGGCATACAAACAG
>BNTO01000152.1 GCA_025996655.1 Alphaproteobacteria bacterium | reverse complement strand
ACGGCGGCAATGGGCGTCGCATCTAAATTGTTTTTTCCAATGGTTTTTCTTTTTAAGTCAACAACGTGGAGATAATTTTGCAAAATAAAAAGGCTCTGATCAGGCAGATTAATCTGAACCTTATACGTTTTTTTCTCGGGCTTATGAAGGTAGAAGCGCCCGTTTTGTTGAAGAGGTTTAGTGACGCACTTTTTCTTTTTTTTGAAAAAAGTGGTCTGGGTAAAATCTCCCAACAAAACAGAAATTCCCAACAAATAACGCTCAACTTCAGAAACGAAGTGCTCGGTATCTTCCGCCGAGAGTGATCTTTCAGCGGAAAAATCTTTTCCAAAAAAGGAAGGAAGCGCAGGCGCTTCTAAGGCTGCACCCTTAGCAGGAAGTGCCTTGTTCGCAGTCCCCTCTCCATTTCCCTCAATAGACTCACAATCTGCCTCTTGAAAAAAAAGAAAAAAAACTGCAAGAAAGAAAAGGGAAAAAGAGAGCACGGCGCTTCAAATTCAAACACAAAAGTAATATTCACACTCTATCACAAAGTTCTTGGAGATATCTCGCTCGCAAACTCTGTCCTCACATGAGGACATGATTTTCGTGCGCAAATTTCTGCAGGGTGTGGCGCACATCCACGGCGCTTTCGTAGCGGTGAGAAATCGATACACAAAATTCGCGCGATTCCATGCGGAAAAAACGCGTATAAGGATAGAGAAGCCCGAGAGGCAACGAATTAATCATATGCGCAATTGTGTTCACGGCATTGGACGCAATGGAAAGCTTGCGTACCCCAAGACCCAGCAACGTCATAGCCGTCAAAGGGTCTGAGGCCATCTCGCCGCACACGTGAATGGAAATCCCCTGGTGCATAAATTGTTGGACAATATTTCCAATAAATTTCAAAAACGCAGGAGCAAGCATGTCTTGAGAGCGGCGGCTTTGCGTGTTCCAGCGATTCGTAGCAAAAAAGAATTGGAATAAATCGTTCGTTCCAATCGAGATAAAATCAATAAACGTACTAAAATGGCTGATTTGATAAACAATAGAGGGGACTTCAATCATAAGGCCAATTTTAATTTGGCTCGTGATTGAGGGATTTTTCTTCGATTCATGCAAAGCTTCTGTTTCAATAATTTTCTGATACGCCTTTAACTCCACGACATCCGAAATCATCGGAATCATAATGTAAACATTTCCGTAGGGATCTTTGCTTTGAATGCGGGCGCGTAAAAGTGCGCGAATTTGTGTTTGAAGAATTTCGTAACGCTTTAAAAATCCTCGTTCCAGCGACGTCGCAAAAGTAAGACGCTGCGAAGAACCATCCGATCGGATCCTTGAGGATTTTTGGAGCTCCGGCAGATGCCCCCTAAGGCCCTCGTTTTCCAAAGAAGCAAGCTCCTTATCGTCGGTGGTATCCACCGTTCTAAAAATCACAGGTTTGTTGCCCGCCCTATCAAAAACCTTGCGGTATTCTTCCGCTTGCGCATAAAAATCCGTTGAAACGCCGGACATCATAAACAAAATTTCAGTCCGAAAAAGTCCAACGCCATGAATAACGGGGTGCGACATCAAATCAAAGTCTATATTTAAATTCGCATTTAAATGCAACTCAATTTTGATGTTGTCCTTGGTTATCGTTTGTAAAGGAAGTTCATCATTTTTGCTTTTAATAAAAACATTTCTGTGCTGCAGGCGCGCCAGCGTGTGCGGGGCGGGATGAATATAAAGCTTGTCCGAGTGCGTGTCGAGCAATAATCGCGCTCCCAGCGGACACGCTTTTTTTGTTAAATAAATCCCCCCTAACGTCGGGATATGAAGAGATCGCGCCACAATAGCCGCGTGCGACGTCTGCCCCGCATCTTTTAAAACCAGCCCCACAATGTGGCGGTAGCGGTAATAATAAAGGAGGTCGGCGGGACTAATGTAAGGTGCGATCAAAACAAGAGGTTGTTTGTTTTGAAGGACTCCTTCCTCGTCCCACAAAAGATCGGCCTTCTTTTCTTGAGAAGCTTCATCGGCTAAAGAGTCCTTAGACTTTGGCAAAAATTCGCGCAACTGTCGCAAAAGATATTGCAAATCATACAGGCGCGTTTGCCAAAAAGAATCGTTATGCATTTTTTGGCGAAAATTTCGGGCAACCATTTCTGTGGCCTCATATGCGGATTTTCCCGTTTCAACAATTTTGACCAATTCCCTCTCAAGAACGACGTCTTGAATCAAAATGCGATAAACATCAAAAATCTCTAAAGATTCTTCGGTAAGAATCACCGCCGTTTCCGACAAAATTCGACTGATATTTTCTCTAAGAAGTTCAATGCTTTTTTTGATCTTTCTTTTTTCTTCATCAACATCGATAGCGCCCGAATCCACAGGGGCCGCTCTCTGAGAAACTTTATAAAAATCCGCTTGCCCCACGGCCAGGCCAAAACTTAAAGCCGTTCCGGTCACGATGATTTCTTCTTGGGACGCCTCATTTTCTTTTTTTAGGGGGGAGGGAGCGCCTTCACGCAAGGGAATCTCTTTTTGGCGCAAAACGCCTTTTTGCAAAAAAGCCTCAGGGGACAGCCCTTTTTTCGTTAACAGATTCCCCACGCGCCCTAGTTTCCTGCGCCTTGCTGGCCCATTGTACAGCGCGTCTTTTTTTTAAGCAACGTGAGGATTTTCGCCGGCTTAGTTTAGCACTTCCGTGGTGCGCCCCATAAAAACAGCATGCATAGGAAAATGATTCAGCATATTGTAGGCCGTCTCTATATTTTCTTCGGTGCACGCGTAAAGAATTTTTGTTTCAGAATCCAATTTCTGTTCGTCAAACGTACAGAGAACGCCGGCAACTTGCAAAAACGCAGAATCGCCCCAGAAAACATCAATCCCTTGCCTGTCCGAAGAGGTGGTGTTGGGAATGAAACCGTAAGCCATTGGATAGATCAAATCCGGGAAACGAGGATGCGCAGAACCTTTCGGGCGGTCAATGTTTATGCCGTTTTTTTCAATTAAAGCGTCGAACGTTTGCCAAAACGACTCGTTGGTAAGAAAACCTCTGTTCATTTTTCAACAACCTCTTCCTTCGGAAAGGGAAAGCGCAAGGG
>BNTO01000151.1 GCA_025996655.1 Alphaproteobacteria bacterium | reverse complement strand
GCCGCTGCGCTTTTACACTTTTCATGGATAGACTCGAAGGGTGGTTTCTATCGTGATGAGAAGGTGTCACGGAGAGCGTCTTTTTATCGGCCTGCAGCCTGTATCCGAGCCTTTTCAGCATAACGCCGACCACGCGCTAACGAACACTATAGTCTTGGCTCACCAGCTCTGATTCAAGAGAGGTACCTCCTGCGTTGGTACTCATTCCGTGCGGGCAAAACAGCTTCATCCGCGTTGTTAGCGCTAATGTATCTCCTTTCTTCATACGCGTCAGTGTCGTACGCGCAAAGTTGTTTTGTCCCTATTATTCGGTATCAATTCCTTAGTCGGACTATTTTCTTAAAAGATATCATCAATAAGCCCTTCATAAGGTTTAATTATTTTTAGTTTAGAAGAAAATATATTAAAAAAATTAATAACAAAAAGAATATTGTTCTAAATATTTTTATGTTTTAATAACGTGTGCGCAAAAAAGCGCTACCCTTAGCCGCTGCAAAAAAGTGATGAAGGTCCGAATTTTTCTTAAAGATTCTCTTCTTGCGCGCTTTCAAGATCCGGCTTAAGGCGTTCTACAAGTGACAGCCGATTGTAGTCGACCTCTTGCCAAGATTTTACATCGGCGTTAAGAATAACGACCTCGCAGGTTTCTAGCCTTCTCTGCGGGTCACTCCGAAAAACCGCTTCCATAAATTTAGAAAGGCCTGGGTTATGCCCAATAATCAAGATTTTGTTGTAAATGGCGGGCGTCCATTGGATGCGCTCCAGAAGATCAGAAGACGTGACTTGCCCCAAAGAATCATCAAACATAAAGCGTGTGTTCACGGGAACTACGGAATAAATTGCCTGAAAGGTTTGTTTGGCGCGTTTCACGCCCGAACACAAAACAAAATCGACTTCTTTCCAGATTTTGTGATTTAAAGAGCGCACCCGCTCTACTTGTAAAAGCCCCGTCACACTGATGGGGCGATCTTGCTCGTACCCCGAAAAACCGGTGGGATAGGAATCCGCATGCCTCATCAGAACAACTGTTTTCATTTCATTCCCCCCCAGAGTCGAATTCAGTAAACACGTCCTTTTTTTTAAAAAAGGAAAAAAGCGCTGGTCTTATCGATTTGTTAACTTTATCCGCCTATAATTAAGTCTAGGACTCTTTCGCGCGTGAAGTAAAGGACTTGATGAACGTCTCCAGTCCAGAGAATTTTGACAAGAAAATCCTTTGGATTCGAATCGCCCGCTCGAAAGGAATCGGTCCCATCACCTTTTGGAAACTCCTCAAAAAATTTAGAGGAGATCTTTCGAGAATGGCTTCCGAAATAGAAAATGTAACGCCCCAAAAACAAGCCGAAGAAGAATTTTTAGAGCACGAAAAAAGAGGCTTTACGCTTTTGGCCGCTTATGAAGCAGCGTTCCCGGAAATGTTAAGAGATTTAAGGGATTGCCCTATGCTGCTCAGCGCAGCCGGCGACATTTCTTTGTTGAATAAACCTTCCCTCGCTTTTGTTGGTGCGCGCAATGCGTCTTTGCTTGGGAAAATGTTTACAACAAAAATGGCGCAAAGTTTGGGCCAAAAGGGCTGGGTGATTATCTCGGGGTTGGCACGCGGGATTGATACTGCCGCGCATATTGGAAGCCTCGAAACGGGAAGCCTTGCCGTTTTGGCTTGCGGGTTGGATGTGATTTATCCGCCTGAAAACGCGGCTCTCTACAAAAATATTATCGCCAACGGACTTGTCCTTTCGGAAATGCCCCTTGGAACCTCTGTCGAACCTTCGCTTTTCCCGCGCCGCAACCGTATTATTGCCGGTCTCGCACGTGGCGTTGTGTTGGTAGAGGCGGCGCAGCAGTCGGGTTCCCTCATTACGGCTCACTACGCGGTGCAAGAAGGCAAAGACGTTTTTGCTGTGCCAGGCTTTCCTTCCGATCCACGCTCTCAGGGCTGTAATGCCTTAATCAAACAGGGAGCTGTTTTAGTAGAATCGGCAGACGATGTCCTGGCTTTTTTGAGCCCACTTGAGTCTACGTCTGAGATTCCAAAGGGGGACCCAAAAGGGATGGGAGGAGCTGCGGACAAAGCCAACGCCCTTCGTGAAGAAATTTTAGAAACAGAAAGGAAGGATTCTTTGAAGGACTCTCTTTTGAGGGAGCTTAGCCTCACGCCCGTTTCCGTTGAAACTCTGTTCCAAACGCAAAACTGTAGTTTGCCTCATTTGCTTCAACTGATCTGCGAACTCGAAATGTCTGGGGTTATTTCGCGTTTCCCTAATGGAGACATCGCTCTGCAAGCAAAGTTGTAAAAGTTTTGAAAAGAAAAAAAGTGGGGACGATTGCAGGAGGTAAATAAACGAGCAAATTAAACATTTAAAACCATTTATTTTTTAAGGGGGAAGTTTATGAATACATTACTAAAGAAAATTTTTTTAGTTTCGTTTTTGGGAATGGCCTGTTCCGTTTCGGTGAGCGCATCTCTTGATATTCAGGGTAGCCCAGCATTGACAAATGGAGCGATTTTTTCTCAAGGATCCAGCACGATTACAGATGCGCTATTTACAGAACTCCACGAAGAGCAGCCCCCTTTTTATGAACAAGAAGGGGTTGTCTATATTATATCCGAGGACTGTTTTTATGTAACAAGCGAGATCGTTTTTAATTTGCAGCAAGAAAGGATTGTAGCACCGCAAATTGTGCTACCTTATGTGCAGGATTTAGAGTTACATCAAGACGAGATTAATGTAAAAGCCGTAAGATCTCAGCCCGACAAAAGAAGAACGCCAGGAGCGGGGTAGAGATGATACCTTCGAGAGTTTACCACTACTCCTAAGAGCTTATTAAAACATCATTTTGCTACAAGATCTTATAGAAACAGCGAGTATACGTTAAGAAAACAGTAGACCTCCGGTAAAAGGTGCAAAAAGGGCAAAGATTTGATAAAAAGGCTTAGGTTCTCTGCCAAGAGGAAGTTGGACATGCTCACCTACAACAAAATCATGAAAAAACCTGTAACGTTTCAAAGACTTTTCGGCGTTAACCTAAAAGATTTTGAAAAAATCCTCAAAAAGTTGAAAAAATTTGGATGAAAGAGGGCGTCGCGC